>CALMGO010000488.1 GCA_937863625.1 uncultured bacterium | reverse complement strand
GAGCGAGGCGTTTTCGGTGAACGTGGGATTTACGCGGCTTGTCGCGACTGAAGAGGGGCTATGGCGGGCGGCAAGCGTCGCGCTCAGGGCAAGCGTATCGATAATGGGGATACTGCTACTGGCCGGTACGACGCAGGCGCCGGATTTATTTGCGGGATTGAGGGCGCTCTGGGTGCCGCGCGCGTTTGTGGCGATAGTGTCGATGATATACCGGTATTTATTCGAAATGGGGGACGAACTGTCGCGGCTCAGGCGGTCGGCGGCGGCAAGGGGATTTGAGATGAAGGATATCCGCGCGGTGAGGCGCATGGGGACGATGGCGGGGGCGCTACTCATCCGGAGTGTCGTGAAGAGCGAACGGGTGCATCATGCGATGAGGGCGAGAGGATTTGACGGGGAGGTGAGAACGCTGACACATACGCATTTCGGGAAACGGGAGGCGGTTTTCATGGCGGCATTTTACGCGGCGACGGCGGTGCTTGTGACGGCGGCGATATATGCATAAGCCGATACTCGAAACGGAGTCGCTGACATTTGCATACCACGACGGCAAGCCGGTGCTGGACTCCGTGACGCTGTCGATACTGCACGGGGATTCGGTGGGAATCATCGGGCCGAACGGCGCGGGCAAATCGACACTGCTGATGCATTATAACGGGATACTGCGGGGGGAAGGCGTCGTGAGGGTGGACGGGACCGAGGTATCGAAGGCGACGCTCAAGGAGATACGCAGGAAGGTGGGCTGGGTCGCGCAGGACAGCAACGACCAACTTTTTATGCCGACGTTATTTGACGACGTGGCGTTTGGCCCGCTCAACATGGGGCTGGGGGAGGAGGAGGTTCGCGCGCGGGTGCGGGAGGCGCTGGAACTCGTGGGGATGACGGAATTTGCCGGGAGGCCGCCGCATCATCTCTCGGGCGGGGAAAAGAAGTCGGCGGCGATTGCGACGGTGCTGTCGATGCGGCCGGAGGTGATACTCATGGACGAACCAACCAACGACCTCGACCATGCGTCGCGGCGGAGGCTCATCGAATTCCTAAAGGGGCTGGACGTGACGAAGGTCATCGCGAGCCACGACCTTGAGATGATAGCGGACCTGTGCCGGCGGGTGGTGCTACTGGACAAGGGGCGCGTGGTGGCGGACGGGGCAGCGATGGAGATACTGTCGGACGAGGGGCTTCTGTCGGCGCACAGGCTGGAGGCGCCGCTGTCGGTGGTGCTGGGACGGCTGCGCCGAGAGAGTCCCGACGAGTCGGGACAGGTGACAGTGGAACAGTAGAGCAGTCCCGACGAGTCGGGACAGTAGAGCAGAGGCAAAACCAAGTCAAAATCAGCCTCACACTACTTCGCCGGAGGCTACGAAGTGCAGGCGCAAAGACGCTTCGGACGCAAAGAAAGGCGGATACCATTACTTCCGCTTCCCCTTAGTCTGCTTGCGCGGACGTCCGCGGCCAAGCGACCTCACGCGGCGGCCCAGCTTTGCCTCTATCCGCGCAACGAACGCGGCACTGCCATAGGGGCGGCCAGTCTTTGTGCACTTTCTGAGGCCTTCTATCAAGTCCTCATCATACGGGAGCTGGAGCCACTTGGACCAGCCGCCGGCAAAGCCCTCCGAAACGTCATTGATCGGGAAACTCGCATCACATATCCCGTCCCCGGTCCCCTTCACATGAGCGCGCGCGCTTGACCAGCGGTAGTTCTCCGCCTTTCTCACAATACGCGCCTTGACGGGGTTTCTCTCCACGTACCTCACCGCAGTCGCCACGTGCCGACCCTCCAGCACGCACGAATAGTACCGCCCCTGCCACAGATGCCCCTGCCGGCCGTGCCGCCGGTTGGCGTACGCAGCGTACCTCATGTGCGTCATGTGAAGCGTATTGGAAAGGGACTCGGCCTTCTCAGGCACCACCACAAGGTGGATGTGGTTGTCCATCAGGCACCATGCCCAAACCTTGAGGCCGTAGCGCTCCTTGTAAAGCGCGAGAAACTCCAGATATGCCGCGCGGTCGGCGTCGTCTTCGAACACCACCTGGCGGTAATTGCCG
>CALMGO010000487.1 GCA_937863625.1 uncultured bacterium | reverse complement strand
CGCTGCCCCCTGGCCGGCGACCAGTGCCGCCGCGAATACCCCCCGACGGTCGAGTTCGAAAAGGGCCACTTCGTCGCGTGTTTTAAGGCCGGCGAAGAGATAAAGCCTTTGGCGTGACTCATATCCGTTGATTCGGAGGCGGGCCTGCTATGTTGAAAAGACCATTCCGAACGCCAATGGAGTGAAATTGGTGACAGACTCCGGAGCCCATGAGGCTTCATCTTGCGCCCTGTTGGTTCCCGGAAGTGTCTGTCACCAATTCACGCCCCCTTAGCAGGAACTCTTCTGCTGGCCGTGACGCCTTTCATTTTCTTGACTCTCGTCGCGTACAGGATAAAATTCTGTGCACTTCCTTTGATTTCACCCCATCTAAACGCCCAAAGGGCAGGGCCGGGCAACGTGGACGCGAAAGAAAAATGCGGCCTTTACGGCATCTTCGGTGCGGTCGATGCCGCCAGGCACGTTTACCAGGGGCTTTTCGCCCTCCAGCACAGGGGCCAGGAATCCGCCGGCATCGTCTCCTCGGACGGCACCACTCTCCACAGCCGCAAGGGCATGGGCCTCGTCGGCGAGGTATTTCACGAGGCCGACCTCAAGGCCCTCACCGGCCAGTCCGCCGTCGGCCACGTCCGCTACTCGACGACCGGCTCGTCCAATATCAATAACGCCCAGCCCTTCCTCATCACATATTCCCATGGCCAGATCGCCATCGCGCATAACGGCAATCTCGTAAACGCCGCCGCCCTGCGCCGCGAATATGAATCCCAGGGCTCCATCTTTCAGACCACCATGGATACCGAGGTCATCCTCCATATCCTCGCCAAAATCTCCCGAAAGGGCGCAAGCGGCCAGATCGAGCAGGCCCTCTCGCGCGTTAGAGGCGCCTACAGCCTCCTCTTTCTCACCCCCACGGGTATGGTCGCCGCCCGCGACCCGAATGGCTTCAGGCCGCTCTGCATCGGCCGCATGGGCAACGCCTGGATGGTCGCCAGCGAGACATGCGCCTTCGACCTCACCGGCGGCACATTTGTGAGAGAGGTCGCCCCCGGCGAAATCGTCTACATCTCCAATACAGGCCTCAGGAGTTCGCGCATCGTCCCCGAGGCCGAGTCAAAACCGCACTACTGCATATTCGAACACATCTACTTCGCCCGCCCCGACAGCTTCATCTTCGGCGACTCCGTCCACATGGTCAGAAAGCGCCTCGGCGAGCGTCTCGCTCATGATGCTCCCGCCGATGCCGACATGGTCATCTCCATCCCCGAAGGCGGCAACTCCGCAGCCCTTGGCTTTTCGCACGCTTCGGGCATACCGCTCGAGACCGGATTTATCTACAACCGCTACGTCGGCAGGACGTTTATTAAGCCCGACGCCTCCGACCGCGCCGCCTCCGTCAAGGTCAAACTCAACGTCGTCAAGGAAGTCGTCCGCGGCAAGCGACTCATCGTCGTCGATGACAGCGTCGTCCGCGGCACTACCTGCCGGGCCAAGATGGCCCTGCTGCGCGAAGCCGGCGCAAAGGAAGTCCACTTCCGCATCACCTGCCCGCCGCACCGACATGCATGTTACTACGGAATCGATTTCCCCCAGCGAAGCCAGCTCCTCGCCGTCAACCACGACATCGACTCCATCCGCGAATTCCTCAAGGTCGACTCCGTCGCCTACCAGACTCTCGACGGCATGCTCGCCTGCGTCTCCAATCCGCCCGAGCATTACTGCCACGCCTGCTTCACAGGCGACTACATAGTCCCCGTGGACAAAGACACCGACAAGTTCGCGATGGAAAAGGTCTAAGAGATGGCCAAACTTACTTACGCCGACGCCGGTGTCAGTATCGACGCCGGTGACGCCCTCGTTGACCGTATCGCCCCCCTTGCCAAGTCCACCTACACCCCGCGCGTCCTCACCGGCATCGGTGGATTCGCAGGATTCTTCAGCCTCGACTATGACAAGCGCCTCTTCAAGAGAGGCTACAAGAACCCCGTCCTCGTGGCCTCGACCGACGGCGTCGGCACCAAAATCGACGTCGCCCGCCAGGCCGCGCGCCACGACACCATCGGCATCGACCTCGTCGCCATGGCCGTAAACGACATCCTCGTCTGCGGCGCAGAGCCGCTTTTTTTCCTCGATTACTACGTCACCGGCCGCCTCGACGTCGATGTCGCCGCGGATGTCATTAAGGGCATCGCCGACGGATGCAACCTCGCCGGATGCGCGCTCCTTGGCGGAGAGACCGCCGAGCACCCCGGCACATACCCCGTAGGCGAGTATGACCTCGCAGGCTTCGTCGTCGGTGTCGTCGAAAAGAAGAAAATCATCGACGGGCAGATGACCGAGCCCAGCGACGTCGTCCTCGGCCTCGGCTCAAGCGGCCTCCATTCCAACGGCTTCAGCCTCGCGCGCAAAATCGTCTTCGATATCGCAGGCCTCAAGGTCACGGATACCATCTCCGAGCTGGGCATGACCGTAGCCGACGCGCTCCTTGCCCCTACCCGGATTTACGCCTCTGCCGTCCGCGCCGCGCTCTCCGGCTACCGCATCAAGAGGGTCATCCACGCCATGGCCAATATCACCGGCGGCGGCATGACAGAGAATATCCCCAGAGTCCTTCCGACCAATATCTCCGTCGAAATCCAAAAAGGCTCCTGGCCCGTTCACCCGGTTTTCGACTACCTCGCCGCAACAGGGGACGTCGAAACCGATGAGATGTATCGCGTCTTTAATATGGGTATCGGGTATGTCCTCATCGTGAGCCCCTATTACGCCGACGCCGTCACAGAGCGCCTCGAAAAGGCAGGGGAAAAGGTTTACACCATCGGGCGCACAGTGCGCACGCCCGGTAAATCCGCCGTTATCTACAAGGACGCCGTTTAGCCTCGCACGCTGTCACCCTATCCAGCCACGCGAACGCATCCTCCTGCATCTTGACGTCAAACTTGTGCCCCCCGGGATAGAATATCGTCCGGTAGTTCTTCGCGCCGCCCGCCTTCTTGAACACCGCTTTGAGCATCCCGTCGGCGCGCTTCATCTCGCCCACAGTGTAAAGAGGGTCTTCCGTGCAGCTCTGCACCAGCGTCCTCTTGCCGTTGCGGTCGACCATGTCGGAGTCCTTGTAGTAACCGATCTTCAGGGACTTGATGTATTCGAACTGTGACTTGAAGGCCTTCATCGCCAGCGGGTCCTTCTTGGCCCAGGCCACCCAGAGCTCGGGGGCGAATCTCCTGAACTTCGTGATGTCCGAGTCCTTCAGGCGGATGACCTCCACGCCCTTGGCCAGGTACTTGGGAATAGCCTCGAGGTCGGCCTTCTGGATCGCCGTGTAGTGGTCGATCGAGTGCCACGCCACCGCTGCTTCCATCAAAACCTGGAGGTGCTTGGGGAGCGCCTTCCATTTGTTCATGTTGACTTCGATGCTCATCAAGTCGACTGGCTGGTGGAGACACGGCGTGGAGGGGGGGCCGATGATGATGTACTTGGCGATCTCGGCGAACCCCAGGTTGTAGTTGACGGCCCAGCCGACGAAGTCGGAGGCGTCGATGACCCCCTTCTCCAGGGCCGGGTACACCTCCCCGCCGGGGAGCAGGACGGTCGAGACGCCGGCGGCGCGGTAGATATCGGCGATGATCCCGCCCGGGTACCGGATCTTCTTCCCCTTGAAGTCCTCGAAGGAGCGGATGGGGACCTTGGAATGGATCAGGTTGTCGTCGTGCTGGATCGGCCCAAGGTACATCATGTTGTGTTTCCCGTAGGCCTCGCGGGCGATCTCCTTGCCTCCAAGGACCTGGTACCAGGTGTCCCACTGGTCGGGCCGGTCCATGGCGAAGGGGTAGGAGGAGAGGAAGGTGGCCACGGGGATCTTGCCGGGCCAATAGACGTCGAAGCTATGGTAGGCATCGAAAACGCCTGACTTGACGGCGTCGAACATCTCGAAGGTCCCGACGATGGCGCCGGCGGGGAGGCATTCGATCTGGAGCGCGCCCTCGGTCATTTCGGACACCTTCTTGCCGAAGTCCTGGAACTTCGTGTAGCCTACCGTTCCTGCATCCCAGCAGGTCTGCATCTTCCACTTGATCGGGGCAGCCGCGTGCAGGCGCATCACACCCGGAAAACCCATAACCCCCGCGGCGGCGCCGGTCGCGACCGCTGCGGTCTTGAGGAAACTACGACGTGATCCTTTCTTCGTGGTGATGTTTTCCTGTTTCTCTTTTGTACTCATGACATCTCCTCCTTCGTCTCGTGTTAGGTTTCGGATCTATACTAACCTTACCGGTGAAGCTTCCCTTCGGTACGTCTGAAACAAGAGGGATAACACGGGCAA
>CALMGO010000486.1 GCA_937863625.1 uncultured bacterium | reverse complement strand
CCCGACAAGGCCATAGACGTCATCGACGAAGCGGGCGCCTCGGTGAGGCTCACCGCCATGACCAAGCCGCCGGAGCTAAAGGGTATTGAGGTGGAAATCGAGCGGCTTGATGCGGAGAAGGACGCTGCCGTGGCGGCGCAGGATTTCGAGCGGGCGGCGCGTCTGCGCGACGAGGCGGCCAAGCGAAAGGCCGAGGTCAAGTCTCGCGTCGAGGCTTGGCGCAAGTCCGCCGACGAATTCGACGGCGAGGTGAACGCCGAGGTCATCGCAGAGGTAGTAAGCCGCATGACGGGCATACCTCTCACCAGGCTCGAGTCCAAGGAGGCCCAGCGCCTCTTGACGATGGAAGAAGAAATCCACAAGATGGTAATCTCGCAGGACGAGGCCATAGGCGCCATCGCCAAGGCGGTCCGTAGAAGCCGCTCCGGACTCAAGGACCCCAACAGGCCGGTCGGCTCGTTCGTTTTCATCGGCCCGACGGGCGTCGGCAAGACCCACCTGGCGCGCGCGCTGGCCAAGTTCATGTTCGGCGAAGAAGACGCCCTCATTCAGATGGACATGTCCGAATACATGGAAAAGCATAACGTGAGCCGCCTGATAGGCGCCCCTCCTGGTTACGTAGGTTACGAGGAAGGCGGACAGCTCACCGAGAAGATCCGCCACCGGCCTTACAGCGTCGTCCTTCTCGACGAAATCGAAAAGGCGCATCCGGACGTCTTCAACATGCTGCTCCAGATCATGGAAGAGGGGCGGCTTACCGACTCGTTCGGCCGCAAGGTGGATTTCCGCAATACGATACTCATCCTGACGTCGAATATCGGCGCTGACCTCATAAAGAGCCAGTCTTCGCTGGGGTTCAAGAAATCTGACGCCGCGGTCGACCACGACAAAATGAAGCAGATACTTCGCGGCGAGATCGAGAAACACTTCCGCCCGGAGTTCTTGAACAGGCTCGACGACGTCATCTTTTTCAAGGCGCTCACGCGCGAGGACCTGCGCGGGATAATCGACATAGAGATGAAGCGTGTCATCAGCCGCCTCAAAGAGCGCGGCCTTACGCTCGAGATGACGTCGGAAGCGAAGGACTTCATCATCGACAAGGGCTATAACCCCGATTTCGGGGCGCGTCCCCTGCGCCGCGCTATCGGCAACCTCATTGAGGACCCGCTTTCGGAGGAAGTGCTTCGCGGAACGTTTACCGGATCCGCGAGAATCGTGGTCCGTGTAAAGGAAGACCACCTTTTCTTCGACGCGCAGGGAGAGTCTCCCGTTGAGGCGCCGGAGGTGGTCAAGGCTTGAAAAATGAGCCTTGATGCGGCAGACTATGGGCCGGAGGGATGACCTTCCGGCCCTTTTCTTTTAAGGATGCCATATGCCAAGGATTCTGGCGCAAAGTGATCCTCCACTCTGGCAAAGGCACAAGAAGCTCTTCGCCGCAATCGCCGTCATCATCGCTTTCAGCATTGTCGGGCGGTTTCGAGCCCCTATCGAGCGTTTTGTCAGCGGCAGCGAGGAAACCGTCTCCGTGCGATATGTGGTCGACGGCGATACGGTTGTCCTCGCCGACGGGCGGGCGCTCAGGTACCTTGGAATCGATACTCCGGAGATGGATGCCGCCGGAGAGCACGAACGCGAACTCGCACAGGAGGCCCGACGCTTCAATTCGGACCTTGTCCTTGGAAAGACCGTCCGGCTTGAATTTGACTCGGTTAAGAAGGACAAATACGGCAGAACGCTCGCCTATGTGTGGATCGATGGCAAATCGGTAAATGCGGCGCTCGTCTCGTCGGGGTTTGCGAGGGCGGCCTTCTACGGCGACAACGCACGCTACTACAACGAGTACATGCGTCTCGAAGAGGACGCCCGTTCAAAGCGACTGGGCATCTGGGCGCAGTGAATCCGCAGGACACTTCGAACAGCGGCGGCGTCTACGGCGCAGCGTCGAGGTTATCCCGCGCCTCCACGTAGGCAAAGGGGTGCTTCTCGAGCCACGCGCGGTAGCGGTCAAAGCTCTCCAGCGCAGGCAGTATCTCCTCGGCGGATTTCTCCAGAACCTCGACGGCCATGTCGATATCCAGCCGGTCCTTCCAGGTTATCCCCGCGGTGCCGTGGTTGCCATGATGCCTCTCCTCGTGATACCTGAAGCCGACGGCGCCCCACTCGCGAAGCGCCTTTACGTCGTCAAATACCTCGCCGGGCTGGTCGCCTTCCCCGTCGTCGCCCTTGGGCTCCCGTGCCCAGTCAGGATACGGCACGGGGCGTTCGCGGCCAAGAATCCTCAGGCTGGCAAGGCCGATGAGCGTCTCGCCGAAATTGCCAGGGTAGCCTTCAAATATCGCCTTGACGGCCGGGCGGTAAAGCGCGCGCTCGGCCTCGATAAGCCAGAATGGAATTTCCGTCTCGTCAAAAAGCGTCCTGGCGGCCACTACGCCGCCGGTCGTCTCCGGGGTCGTGCCTGAAACGAGGACGACACGCCGAAAACCCTGTGCGTTGAGCGTTTTGGCGATGTGGCAAAGTATGCGTGACTGCTCTTCGAACGTAAACGACACTGAGCCGGGAAAGCTCCTGGTCGCGCCGGAGTAGACCTGGAAGACCGACGGATATACAAGCCCGTTGGCCTTTGCGGCAAGCAGCGTCGAGAGGGCCTCGGCCCAGTGCGCGTGGATGCCGAGTTGAATAAAGGCCCCGTGCCCGCTTATAGGGCCAAAGGGCACGAAGATCAGGTCTCCGCCGTCTTTGAGATAGAACTCAACCTCGCGCGAGGTCATTTCATCGAGTCTGCGTCGTGCCAGTTTCATGGATCACCCCCTGCCTTGCCCCGAGCCGGAGACTGCGCGCTTCAGGACGGGCCAGCGTGCCCGCCGGACCAACACGCCGTCACTGCTTTCGCTTATCGATTACCCGCTTGGCCTTGCCTTCGCTTCGGGCGATGCTTTTGGGCTCGACAAGGCGCAGTTTCGGGCGCATGCCTATAGTGTTGGTGAGTCTGTTGAGGAGCGCCTCCTCCAGCGCCACCATCGCCTTCATCTCATCGCGGAAAAGCTCCGGGTTTACCTCGACCTCAATGGTGAGGATATCCATCCCCCCTGCCCTGTCGACGATAATCTGGTAGTGCGGTTCGGTCCCCTCTACCTCAAGAAGCGCGGTTTCTATCTGTGAGGGGAAGACATTCACACCGCGAATGATAAGCATGTCATCGCTTCGCGCGTGAACACGGTCCATCCTGACAAAAGTGCGTCCGCATGCGCACGGTTCGCTGTGCAGCGCCGTCAGGTCCCTCGTACGGTAGCGAAGCACCGGCAGCGCCTCCTTTGTGAGCGAGGTCAGGACGAGTTCCCCGGTCTGCCCCTCGCCCAGTACTTGGCCGGTTTCAGGGTCGATGATCTCCGCGATGAAGTGATCCTCAAAGATATGGTGGCCCCTGCGCTCGGTGCATTCTCCGGCGACGCCGGGACCTATGACCTCGGAAAGTCCGTAGTTGTCGGTGGCAAGGATGCCGAGTTTGGCCTCGATGGATTCGCGCATGAGGTCGGTCCAGGGTTCCGCGCCGAAACAGCCCACGCGCAACTTCAGTTGTTCCTGAAGGCCCATATTGACCGCAGCCTCGCCGAGATAAAGAGCGTACGATGGCGTGCAGATGAGCACCGTCACGCCGAAATCACACATGAGCCTCAGCTGCCGCTCGGTAAACCCGCTCGACGCAGGCACAATCGTGGCGCCTATTTTCTCGAGACCGTAGTGAAGGCCGAATCCGCCCGTAAAGAGCCCGTAGCCAAAGGCAATCTGCGCCGTGTCGTCGGCTGTGACTCCCGCGGCCGCGAGAAACCTCGCCACGAGGCCCGACCACGTGTCGAGGTCCTTTCTCGTGTAGCCGACGACGGTTGGCTTGCCGGTCGTGCCGGATGAACAGTGGATACGCACCACGTCGCGTTTCGGCACGGCAAGAAGCCCGAATGGATATTGGCTGCGGAAATCTTCCTTGGTCGTAAACGGTATCTTTTGCAGATCGGCAACTGACTTTATGTCGGAGGGCGTCAGACCCGCGGATGTGAACCTGTCCCGGTAGAAGGGAACTTTGTCATAGACACGCTTTACAACTGCGACGAGCCGCTCATTCTGCAGGTCCGCAAGGCGCGAGCGCGGCATGGTCTCATTGGAGGGATCCCAGATTGCCATCAAACGCCTCCCGGCTTTCCCGTCAGTTCTGGAAAATGTCTACCTTTTGAAGGATATTCACGCCGGCGGCCTGCAGAACCTTGATGGCTTCGCCTTCCTTGTCAAAGCGAAAGATGAGCGCTGCGCGTCCGGTCGAACGCTCAACAAAGGCATACATGTACTCGACGTTAAGCGACGCGTCGGTCAGCGTGCGAAGTATTCTCGCGAGGCCGCCCGGGGTGTCATCAACTTCGACCGCGACGACGAAGTTCGTCATGACCGTGAAGCCTTCGCCTTTGAGTTTCTCATAGGCGACTTCAGGCTTGTTGACGATGAGCCTCAAGATTCCGAATTCGCTCGTGTCCGCCACCGAAAGAGCGATGATGTTGATCTCGTTGGCGGCCAGCACTTCGGTTACTTCGGCCATCCGGCCGACCTTGTTTTCGAGGAATACCGATATCTGTGGCACCTGCATTTTACTGCCCCCTCATATCGATGACCCGTTTGGCCTTGCCCATGCTACGTTCGATAGTCTTCGGCTCGACAAGTTTGACGTGGACTCGAAGGCCCAGAACGCTGTGGAGTTCCTCTGTAATCCTGGCGCCAAGAGCTTCGAGACCCCGGATTTCGTCCGAGAAGAGCCTCTCATTTACCTCGACCTGCACTTCCATGTCGTCGAGGGCCCCTTCCCTGCTCAGCACAATCTGGTAATGCGGCTCAGCATCTTCAATAGCCATGAGGACGCTTTCGATCTGCGACGGGAAGACATTGACGCCCCGGACGATGAGCATGTCGTCTGTGCGTCCGGTGACTCGGCTCATCCTGGCCGTCGTCCTGCCGCAGGCGCATTTCTCGCGGTTGATGGAGCAGATGTCTCTCGTCCTGAAGCGAAGCACCGGCGTGGCGTCCTTTGTAATAGTCGTAAAAACCATCTCGCCCATCTGGCCGTCGGGGAGGACTTCCCCGGTCTCGGGGTCTATGACCTCGGCGATGAAGTGGTCCTCATTTATGTGCAGCCCGCTTTGCTCCTGGCATTCCGCGGAGACGCCCGGGCCGATTATTTCTGAGAGGCCGTATATATCGATGGCCGTGACGCCTGAGCGTTTCTCGATCTCGCGGCGCATGTTCTCGCTCCACGGCTCGGCGCCGAATACCCCTATGCGCAGATTCGTGTCCTCAAACTTGACGTTCATCTCCTCCGCCGTCTCGATAAGCGAAAGGAAATACGACGGTGTGCAGCAGATAGCCCGCGAACCCAGGTCCTGTATCATCATAATCTGGCGCTTGGAGTTGCCTCCGCTCATGGGGATGGTGAGTGCGCCGAGCCGCAAGCCGCCGTAATGCGCGCCGAGCCCCCCCGTAAAGAGCCCGTAGCCATACGCGTTCTGAACCACGTCACCGGGCTTGCAACCCGCGCAGGCGAGCGTCCTGGCCATGACCTCGCTCCACACGTCGAGGTCCTTTTGCGTATACGCGACGATTATCGGTTTCCCCGTCGTTCCGGAGGAACCATGGATCTCGAGGACCTCACTTTGAGGAACAGATAGAAGGCCCAGAGGATAGTTGTCACGCAGGTCGAGCTTCGATGTGAAGGGAAGTCTGTGCAAATCGTCGAGCGATTTGATATCGCCCGGCTTTACTCCGACGGCGTCAAGCCTCTCACGGTAAAACGGGACGTTCTTGTAAACCTTCTTCACAATTCCCTTGAGCCGCTCGAGTTGAAGCGCCCTCAGGTCCTCGCGAGACATGCATTCGTGTTCTTTGTCCCAGATCATTGCTTTGCCCCTTCCAGATTCCTCCCAAGTCTGAACGCTTCGACATTGGCCTGGACGAACCTCTCCGGAACTTCCAGAGAGATGGCTTTTTCCCATATTTCGGCCGTGATGTCAAGTGCTTGCGACATCCTGCCCAAGAGTGCGATGTTGGCAAACCGGGGGTTTGAGACTTTTTCGAGCAGAGGTCCGTCAATAAAAAGGGCCTTGGCGCCTGGAGCAAGCTCCTGGAGATACTTCTCGCCCTCGACGGTGTCAAAGGCAACGAGGCAATCAATGCCGTGCGTCGGCGCAAGTGGACTATATACCTTCGCGCCAAATCTCACCGTGCTCGTGACGCCGCCGCCGCGCTGGCTCATGCCGTGGATTTCGCTTTTCTTGACGTCAAAACCGGACAGAAACGCCGCGCGAGCCAGCACATCCGATGCCTTGAGCACGCCCTGACCGCCGATGCCGACAAAAAGAACGTTTGTCACCTTGTCCAACGTGATACTCCCGGAACTATAGC
>CALMGO010000485.1 GCA_937863625.1 uncultured bacterium | reverse complement strand
ACAGAATCGGTCAAACGTGTGCCCCCCAATGGCCGGGTTATGGCGGTTTTTAGCATGGGGGCGGGGGGAAGTCAAGAAAGAAAGGCACGCCTTCGAGCAGCGGGTCTTGTGTTTTCAGCGCGGCGCGATGATGAGTGAAGTGCCGGTCATCTCGGCGGGTTTGTCCATCCTCATGATATCGAGGATGGTAGGGGCGATGTCGGCGAGGATGCCGCTGTCGCGGAGAGTGACCGTCTTTCGGGAATCGTCGACAAGTATCAGGTGGACTTTGCCGGTCGTGTGGGCGGTGAAGATCTCGCCGGTCTCGTCGTCGATCATCTTTTCGGCGTTGCCATGGTCGGCGGTTACTACGGCGGCTCCGCCGGCCTTTTGGACGGCATCTATGACCCTGCCGACACAGGTGTCGACGACTTCGACGGCCTTTACGGCGGCGTCAAATATGCCGGTATGGCCGACCATGTCGCAGTTGGCGTAGTTGAGGACGATGAGGTCGTACTTGCCGCTCGCGATGCGTTTTTCGATTTCGTCGGTCACTTCAAGGGCGCTCATCTCGGGCTGCAGGTCGTAGGTGGCCACCTTTGGCGAGGGGATGAGGGCGCGGTCTTCACCCTTGAAGGGCTCCTCGGAGCCGCCGGAGAAGAAGAACGTCACGTGGGCGTATTTCTCGGTCTCGGCGATTCGCAACTGCGCGAGACCCCGGTCACTCACCACCTCGGCGAGGATATTCGTGAGCTCCTGCGGGGGGAAGGCAACCGGCTTGCCAAAGGTGGCGTCGTACTCGGTCATGCACACGTAGAAAGGTAGGGGCGCGTCGGGGCGGGGGAACTCCTTGAAATCCTTTTCAATGAAGGTCCGGGTGATTTCGCGGGCGCGGTCGGCGCGGAAGTTGAAAAACACAAAGGCGTCGGCGGCTTTTACGAGGCCGACGGGCGTGTCATCGGGGGAGACGACTATGGTGGGCTTTATGAATTCATCGGTCTCGGCGTCCTTGTAGCACTGGTCGAGCAGGCCCGCGGGGTCGGTGGTCTTTCTGCCCTCCCCCGCCGTAAAGGCTCTGTAGGCCTTTTCGACGCGATCCCAGCGGTTATCGCGATCCATGGCCCAGTAGCGGCCGCAGACGGTGGCTACCCGGCCGACGCCGATACGGCGCATCTCGGATTCGAGTTCGCGGATGTATGCCGCGCCGCCGGTGGGGGAGGTATCGCGGCCGTCCATGAGGCAATGGACAAACACGCGGTCGAGGCCGTTTCTGCGGGCGAGTTCGAGGAGTCCGTAGATGTGCGTCTGGTGGCTGTGAACGCCGCCGTCGGAGACGAGGCCCATCAGGTGGAGGGCGGAGTTATTAGCGACGGCGTGGCGGACGGCGCTTTTGAGGACGTCGTTGTCGAAGAAATCGCCGTCGGCGATGGATTTCGAAATGCGCGTCAGGTCCTGGTAGACGACCCTGCCGGCGCCCATATTGAGGTGGCCGACTTCGCTATTGCCCATCTGGCCGTCAGGGAGGCCGACGCTCATGCCGGCCGCGCCGATAAGCGTCCAGGGGTACTCGGCGAAAAGGCGGTCGTGAACGGGGGTGCGCGCGGCGGCGACGGCATTGCCCTCGATGGCGGCGCTCTCGCCGAAACCGTCCCTGATGATGAGAACAACAGGCCTGACGCTGGGCTTCATGCATGTCACCTTTCGAGTGCCGGATGTGGGATATCTGGAGCGTGTGATTATCCCGCAGAGCGCGCAAGTGTCAAGGCAGGGGCGGCCTGGGTGGTTCCCGGTCCCCTGCGCGAAACGGACGGAAGGCAAAGAATCCACGTGCGCCGAGGCCCACCGCACGTTAACTCTTCACACTGGTGGACAAGCCACCAGTGCCACACAGAGGCAAGTCGGGCGGAAACCTCTGGAATCCGCGTGCACTACCCGCCACGGCGGGTAGACCCTCCAGAGGCTGGCAAGAAGCGCATCCTGCAAGCGGGCAGTTGCGCGAAGTCTCGGGAGACAGGGCCAAAGAAAAGCGGAGCACTGCGGGGACAACGGAACCCGCTGAACCCACTGGTGGCAAGCCACCAGTGCCACACTATTCTCCGAAAGAGCGGGTGATTATCCAAAAAAGAACCTTTCGTTGGGTTTTTCCCTTGCGCAGTATGCCCCTCTTAAGTTATAAACTGGCAGCCGGGGCGGCGTTGCGTCTGGGGGGAAGTAGGCGCGCGCCAACGCTTTAGCCAGTGGAGGGAATATGCCGGGGCGTAGAGCGTGTTTCACAGTAATCCAAGCGATACCAGCCATCGCAATCCTCACGCTCGCTTTCTCTTCGTATGTTTGCGGCGATGAAGTCCTGCTGTCGAGCGGCGGACGCGTTCAGGGCGACGTGGTGTCGCAGGACGACAACCAGCTCGTGATGCAG
>CALMGO010000484.1 GCA_937863625.1 uncultured bacterium | reverse complement strand
CCGGGGACACTATTTATAGTGTCGCCCTACCTCCGCCTGTCCACTGGGACTCCGAGCCCGTCGAGGTTTACCCGCCTCTGGAGGGCATTGCGCCCGCCCGCCTCTCCATTCCGCCGCCCCTATTCTTCTTGACACCCGCCCGCCCCTGTGTTACTAATCCCGCCTGAAAATGCATGCTGTCTCTCGAATGTTCTTGAACAAAACGATTACTTGCCAGTCTCTCGGGGAGGCGTCTCAAAGAATGACGAATGCAACTCCTTTTGAGGATTCCGCGCTTAAGGCCTTTGGTTCTCTTCAGCATGAGTACGGATACAAGTGCATGAAGCGCAACCATACTGAGATTGTTTTTGAGTCAGGCGCGGGAAGAGTCCGCGTAACGTATTATGCTCATCGCTATGAGCTGGACCTCTCGGTTTGTCTCAAAGCGACACAGAAAGCCGAAGAGGTATGCTTCAACTCAGATCGCCTGGCAACGCTTGGTCTGCTCTCAAGGGACGCTCATGCGCGCCTTTTCGCCAGCGAACCGGCCATGCCGGTCGCTCTCGAAATGCTTGCGCATGACATCGCCACTCACTGTCGGGACCTTCTTCTCGGCAAACGCGACGCCTTTGCGCAGGCTGAGGAGGTGATTCGCGTCAAGGACATGGAGGACCAGGAGAAAAGACTCGCCGATGACGCGCGTCGTCAGGCATTGGAAGCTTTTGAGCAGGAGAAGTGGCAGGCCGTCATTTCGTCTTATGAAGCATGCGGACAGGCTCTCTCGCCAGTTGAGCAAAAGCGCCTTGATATCGCCCGGAAAAGAGCGAATATCTCCCGGCACTGACCCTGCACTGTTCAAAGTGCTCGTGGCGGCAATATGCGACCGATTAGTATGCAGCTTAGTATGAAGCGCACTTTTTGACGGATGCGAACAAAGAGGGCAACAGCCGTGTTAGAATCGTCCGTTAAGTTAATCGATACCGGGAAACGGATTCGCATCACGTCATTCCTTGGTATCACTCGGGACATAGACATCGAAGGCGTGAAAGGTGTCTGGTCTGCCCCGGCCTGGTCTTTTCGCCACATCGATAGAGGTCTCTTTGGTGCGGCATTCATCAACGCCGGCGGGTGCGCCACCCACATCACCGGCTCCCATATGAGGCTGCCTGACGAAGGAAGTGATGCTCGCGAGAAAGGAGAGTCGGTTGCCGACCTCCTGAAGGAGTTGAAAGAGTTGAACCCCGATTGGAATCCCAGAAAGGTCTCCGGCTACGCATTCTACAGGCTCATACTCACAGTTGCCTGCGTATTCTGGGCCTGCTATGTGATCCCTGCCACTGTGATACGGCTGTTCGCCGCCCCTTCTGACCTGACGTCACTTGCTTGGTTATTCCTGGCGGTATTCATGATTCCGGCGATGAGGCTCCTTTGGAAATTGACCGCCATTTTCCAGATAAGGTACTTGCGAAGGGACTTCTGGAGATAGCCTCGCAGAGATGGCCACCCCGCTCCGACTTTTTGCATCTCACCTTCTGCGCCGCTGCGCATGCCCTTCGTAGCTGAACAGACTGTTGTTCAGCGAAGTAGGGTGAGACCGCCTTGGTTTTGCCTTTGCCTCCCGTGCC
>CALMGO010000483.1 GCA_937863625.1 uncultured bacterium | reverse complement strand
GTCTTTTTGACAGGCCGACGGTGATAAACAACGTCGAGACGCTGGCGAACGTGGCGGATATCGCAGGGAAGGGCTGGGAGTGGTTTTCATCGGTCGGGACGGCGACGTCGAAAGGGACGAAGGTATTTGCGCTGTCGGGCAAGGTGGAGAGAACCGGCCTCGTTGAAGTGGCAATGGGGACGAAGATAAGCCAGATCGTTCACGAGATAGGCGGCGGGAGCCCTGGCGGCAAGAAGACCAAGGCCGTCCAGATAGGCGGGCCGTCGGGGGGATGCATACCGGCGGACCATTTTGACATCGAGGTCGACTACGAATCGCTGAAGAAATTCGGCGCGATCATGGGTTCGGGCGGTCTCGTGGTGATGGATGAAGACACGTGCATGGTGGACGTGGCGAAGTTCTTCATGGACTTCATCCAGCGCGAGAGCTGCGGCAAGTGCATTCCCTGCCGGGAGGGCACGCGCAGGATGCTGGAGATACTGCAGGCGATCACGCGCGGCCGCCGGAGCGAGAACGGCGTGGACGCGCTGGAGCGTTTCCGGGGGATCATGTATCTCAACCGGCTGGCGGAAGTGATAAAGGACACGAGCCTTTGCGGGCTGGGACAGACGGCGCCAAACCCGGTGCTGAGCACGCTTGAGTGGTTTAAGGACGAATACGAGGCGCACGTGTACGAGCGCAGATGTCCGGCGGGCGTGTGCACGGAACTGCTGCATTACAGGATAGACGCCGAGAAGTGCAAAGGGTGCACGCTGTGCGCGAAGAAGTGCCCGACGGGAGCGATAATGGGCGCGGTGAAGAGCCCGCACTACATAGTTGCGGAGAAATGCATCGGTTGCGGTACGTGCGTAGAAGCATGCAAGTTCGGCGCGGTAGTCACGGAATAGAGAGGACTCCAGTGATAACAATTGAAATAAACAAGAAGAAGGTAGAGGCGGAGCCCGGGGAGACTATCCTGACGGCGCTCAAGCGCGCGGGCGTGAGCGTGCCGACGCTTTGCCACATGTCGAACCTTTTCCCGAGCGGGGCGTGCCGGATGTGCGTGGTGTAGGTGGACGGGCAGAGAAACCTCGTGCCGAGCTGCGCGTTTCCGGTGGCAGACGGGATGAAGATAAAGACGCACAGCCCGCGCGTGGTGCGCGCGCGCAAGACGATTGTGGAGCTTCTGCTGGCAAACCATCCCGACGACTGTCTTTACTGCGTGAGAAGCGGCAGCTGCCAATTGCAGGACCTGGCCGAGGAACTCAGCGTAAGGAGCAGGCGCTACAGCGGGGAGAAGAGCCAGCACAAGCTTGACACGTCCAACCCGGCCATAGTCCGCGACCCGGCCAAGTGCATATTGTGCGGGCGGTGCGTGAGGGTGTGCGAAGAGGTGCAGGGGGTGTCGGCGATAGATTTTATCGGGCGCGGCAGCGGCGCGCGCGTCGCGACGGCGTTTGACGAGGGCCTCAACACTTCAAGCTGCATCAACTGCGGACAATGCGTGATGGTGTGCCCGACGGGAGCGCTTCGAGAGCAGAGTTACGTGAAGGAAGTCATGGAGGCGATAAACGATCCGGACAAGTTCGTGGTGGCGCAGCACGCACCGAGCGTATCGGTGACGCTGGCGGAGGAATTCGGGGTAAAGCCGGGCGTGGACATGGCGGGAGTAATGACCGCGGCGCTGCGGCAACTGGGGTTTGACGCGGTTTTTGACACGGCATTCAGCGCGGACCTCACTATCATGGAAGAGGCGAGCGAACTGGCCGAGCGGATAAAGACGGGCGGGAAGCTGCCGATGATGACGAGCTGCTCGCCGGGCTGGATAAAGTACGTGGAGGAATTTTATCCCGACTTTATCGAGAACCTGTCGACGTGCAAGAGCCCGCAGCAGATGATGGGGGCGATTGTGAAGAGCTACTACGCCGGGAAGAAGGGCCTTACGCCGGCGGAGATATACAGCGTGGCGATCATGCCGTGCACGGCGAAGAAATTCGAGGCCGGCAGGCCGGAGATGACAAACGACGGCGCGAGTGACGTGGACGCGGTTCTCACGACGAGGGAACTGGCGCGCATGATACGGATGTACGGGATAGACGTTAACGCCCTGGCGGGCGAGAGCGCGGATACGCCTTTCGGCGAGAGAAGCACGGCGGGAAAGATATTCGGCGCGACAGGCGGCGTCATGGAGGCGGCGATCAGGACGGCGCATCACCTTATCACGGGAAAGGAACTTGAAAGCCTCGAAGTGAAGGCGGTCAGGGGTCTTGCCGGGATGAAGGAAGCGAAGGTCAAAATAGGCGACATGGAGATAGGCGTCGCGGTGGTAAGCGGTCTGGGCAACGCGAGGAAACTCCTCGACGAAATACGCGCGGGCCGCAAGGATCTGCACTTTATCGAGGTAATGACGTGCCCGGGCGGGTGCATAGCGGGCGGCGGACAGCCGCTTGGCGCGAACCTGGACGCGATAAGGGCGCGGATGCAGGCCCTCTACAAAATCGACCGGGACGAACCTGTCAGGACGAGCCATTCGAACAAATCGATACAGCGGCTTTATGACGAGTACCTCGGCAAGCCGCTGGGCGAGAAGAGCCATCATCTCCTGCATACGCACTACGCGAGGAGAAAAGCAGTTCTGTAACGGAGGTTTGCGTGAAGTCGGCGACGAACAGACCGCTTGTATCGACGATAAAGGAACGCTGCCGCGTGTGCTACACGTGCGTGCGCGAGTGCCCCGCAAAGGCAATCCGCATCGTCGAAGGGCAGGCGGAGGTCATCCCTGAGCGCTGTATAGGCTGCGGGAACTGCGTGAGGGTGTGCAGCCAGCACGCAAAGCAGGTTCTGAGCGCGAAGGAAGAGGTGGCGGCGCTTCTGGCGGGCGACGGGGAAGTGGCTGCGTGCCTGGCGCCGAGTTTTCCGGCGGAATTCGCCGACGTCGAAGTAGAGACGCTTGTCGCAATGGTGAGGGCTCTGGGATTTGACTATGTAAATGAAGTCGGTTTCGGCGCGGACCTCGTGGCGGATCGTTACAAGAGATTAGTGGGTAACTCCGACAACAAGAGATACATCGCGACGACGTGTCCGGCGATTGTGGGCTACGTCGAGAAGTATCACCCAAACCTTGTTTCGTCGCTGGCGCCGATAGTGTCGCCTATGGTGGCGGCGGCGAGGTTTCTGCGACGGCTTTACGGGGAAGGGCTCAAGGTCGTTTTTGTAGGCCCCTGTATTGCAAAAAAGGGAGAGGCGTCAAGCATGACGCTGCCTGACGAACTGGACGAGGCGCTGACATTTGTGGAACTTCGCGAGATGTTTGCGGAGAGGGGTATAAAACCGGAAAGCGCCGTGAGAAGCGACTTTGACGAGCCGAGGGCGGGGCTTGGCGCGATATTTCCGGTGAGCCGCGGCATGCTCCAGGCGGCCAATATCAACGAGGACCTGCTGGCGGGGCAGGTGGTTGCGGCGGACGGAAGGAGCAACTTTGTCGAGGCGATAAAGGAATTTGAAGCCGGGGATCTCGATGCGAAACTTCTGGAAGTGCTGTGCTGCAACGGCTGCATAATGGGCGCGGGCATGAGCACGGACGCGCCGCTTTTCGGGAGGCGGTCAAGGGTCAGCCATTACGTGCGCAAGAGGCAGGCGGCCTCGGACACGGCGAAGTGGCGAAAAGACGTGGAGTCATTTGCGGACCTCGATCTCAACAGGCGATTTGCGGCCAACGACCAGCGCATGTCGCGGCCATACGAAGACGAGGTTGCGTTCATACTGGCGAAGATGGGCAAATTCTGGCCTGAGGACGAGCTCAACTGCGGGGCGTGCGGCTATGACACCTGCCGCGAGCACGCGGTGGCGATATACAAGGGTCTCGCCGAAAGCGAGATGTGCCTGCCGTATACGATAGACCAGTTGAAGAGAACCGTGAAAGAACTGGCGGTCTCGAACGACCAGCTGGCGAGCACGCAGGCAGCTCTCATGCAGTCGGAGAAACTGGCGAGCATGGGCCAACTGGCGGCCGGAATAGCGCACGAGGTGAATAACCCGCTGGGCGTGGTGCTGATGTACTCGCACCTGCTTCTGGATGAGTGCAAGAGTGACAGCCGGACGCGCGAAGACCTGACGATGATCGCCGAGCAGGCCGACCGCTGCAAGAAGATCGTGGCGGGGCTGCTGCACTTTGCGCGGCAGAACAAGGTAGTGCTTCAACCGACGGACATTAAGGATATCGTCAAGCGAACGCTCAAAGCTTCGAGCATCCCTGAGAGCATCACAGTGACGCTGGACCAGGACGACAAGGATACGGTGACCGAACTCGATCGCGACCAGATGATACAGGTGATGTCAAACCTTATCTCGAACGCGGTGGCGGCGATGCCCGACGGGGGGAGCCTTACGATACGGACCTCATCGGATGAGGAGAACGTGAAGGTAAGCGTCATCGACACGGGAATCGGGATTGCCAGGGAGAACATGGCGAAGATATTCGAGCCGTTCTTCACGACCAAGCAGATGGGCAAGGGCACGGGGCTGGGGCTGGCGGTTACCTACGGGATAGTCAAGATGCACCGGGGCGAGATCGAAGTGGAGTCGAACGCGGACGCGGCGGCCGGGCCGACGGGTACGACTTTCACGGTGACTCTGCCGAGGCAGGGGGGCGAGGCCCATTCCATCACAAAGGAGCCGGAACGTGGCGACGATACTATTGGTTGACGACGATGTAGACCTTGTGGAGATGTGCCGCGCGGTGCTGGCGCACAGGGGTCACGAGGTTTTGTCGGCATACAGCGCCAAGGAGGCGCGCGGGATTCTCGAGTCGCGGTGTCCCGACATTGTCGTTCTGGACGTGATGATGGAATCGGACACGGCGGGGTTTCAACTGGCGCTGGAGATACATGAGAGATTTCCGGAGATGCCTGCAGTGATGCTTTCGGGCATTCACAGCGCGACGGGGGTTCCGTTCAGGTTTGAGCCTGACGAGGATTGGCTCCCGGTGGTGAAATTCATAGACAAGCCGGCGCCGCCGTCGACGCTGGCCGACGAAGTCGAGGCAATACTTGAAAGCATTGGGAAATGAACATGTCAGAGAAGACGATACTGCTTGTGGACGACGACGCAGATTTTCTCGAACAGCTCAAGGTTCAGCTTACGGGCGCGGGGTTCAAGGTGTTAAGCGCCGGGAGCCAGAAGGAAGCCGAGGAGGTCATAGCGGCGACTCGGCCGGACCTTGCCATACTTGATTTGATGATGGAGAATGTGGACGCGGGGTTTGT
>CALMGO010000482.1 GCA_937863625.1 uncultured bacterium | reverse complement strand
ATGATCCCTCCGCACTCCAAGCTCAAGGTTCGTCGCCTTGAGTTCCAGCATCCCCAGAATCACATACACCAGCGCCCTTGACAGTATGCCCCGCGCAGTCGTGCTTGTCTTGATGAACTGCCCCTCGGCGCCGCTGTGAACTTGTATTCCAAAACCCGACGCCAGCGCCGCGAACGCATCCAGCGATAGCCCCTGCGAATGCGGCATCTCGTCAAGCCTTGCCGCCAGCCTGATCAGGTCGAATTCCCGGCACATTGCGGCAAGCGAACTGACTTGCCCGTCAAGTATTCCTATCTCCTCGGCCGGCATGTTGCGCGCTGCCCTGCGATTCTCACTGTACGCCCCGAGGCACAGCGTCAGCCCCGTGACGAGATTGCGCATGTCATGTACGAGGCTCACCAGAGCCGACGAAATCGGCTCTCCGCCGCCGGCCCCGCCCTCCGCCTGCGAACACCTCCGCAGAAATTCAGCCGTTGCCTCTCCGCATTCCTTGAAAGCTTCCGAGCCTTCCTCGTCGCCCTCCTCAAAGGCCGCCAGAAGCGTAAAGCCGTCCGTATGACGAACCCAATTCCACAGCGCGCCGTCGCACGACAGCTGTCCGCATTGAGACCCTGCCGACAGCCCGATCTGGCTGTCGCCGGCCGCCATCACCGCCGCAGGGACACCGCTCCACCGCCGTCGGCCCGCCGTCGTCTCACCCACGACGCGTGCCCCGCCGTCCTCAATATGCAGCCATGCGGCATACTTCGCCCCAATCCCTCCGGTCAGCGCCTCAAGCGCCTGTAGAACCTTCGCGGGAGAACCCTCGCCTGCCGCCAGCACAAAAAGCCTCGCGGCAACATCGTCTACGAGCCGCCGCTCCCCGCCTCGCCCGAGTCCGTCCAAAAGCGCCTTGAGCCCCGAAAGGTCGAGGCTTGTTTCCTTGACCCCAGCGCAAAATGCCGGCGCCTGCGAACTGTTCGCTGCGCCGCCTGCCTTTGCTGTGACGAGTTTCGGAATACCGATCTCCTTCTGCACGTTCCCGCTCGCGCCCCGCCGGGTCCGCCGCCGCAGGCTCCATTAGCCTCCGGCTATACGCGGCCCTCCCTGCCGGGCATGCCGGCAGGGTCGGGTGCCTCGGAAACTATCGCCCCTTACGAGGCAAACCGTCGCGCGACGACGGTCCCCCAACTATCGCCATGCTGCCGGCCGTTTCCGCATTGACACTTTCGGGCCGCGCTATTGCCTATGAGCAAAGACTGTGCCAATGCCGCTGACGGCCGCCACGCATGCCTTTCAGCCTGCGCCATACGACTGCAGTTGGCGCATATCGCCAATCGTTGGCGCATGACGCCAAGTCGCCGCGATCTGGAGCCGTATCGCAAACCGGCTATAAGTCGCCGGCCAAACACGTTGACTTAACCGCCGTATGCCATATAATCCTCTCAAATCCAGCCGATACATGAACAACTGCCGACAGAGGGATGCCGTGTGGATTTGGAGGGAGTTTATACGGGGGGCTTTTAAGGAGAACCCCACTTTCGTACTGCTTCTCGGCCTTTGTCCGACTCTTGCAGTGACGGTCAGCGTCGAAAACGGCTTCTGGATGGGCGTCGCCGCCACCGGCGTACTCATCTCGTCCAATGTCATCATCTCTTCGCTGCGAAAGTTCATCCCCGCCCAGATTCGCATACCCTGTTTCGTGATTATCATTGCAGGGTTCGTCACGATTACTGAAATGTTGATGAAAGCCTATCTTCCCGACCAGATAAATCGCTCCCTCGGCATCTTCATACCGCTCATCGTTGTAAACTGCATAATCTTCGGCCGTGCCGAGGCTTATGCATACAGCCACAGCGTCGGCAGAAGCTTCTTCGACGGGATAGCAACCGGGGCCGGCTTCATGCTCGCGCTTCTTCTGATTTCCGCCGTGCGCGAGGTCACAGGCTCTGGCACCATCCTCGGCCTCGAGATCCTCCCGGGCTACAAGCCCGCATATATAATGGTCATGGCGCCCGGAGCCTTTCTCGTCATTGGCCTCCTGCTCGGCCTCTTTAACGCGCTTAGACTCCGCCATGCCCGCCGCGCCGCTGTCGTCTTCGAAAGACCCATAACTTCCCAAACGGCCCAGGGGCAATAGACTATGCCGCTTGCCATGACATACACCGTCGGAATCGGATCTTTCTTCACCATCATGCTCTCGATGGTCTTTGTCTCCAATTTCGTCCTTGCCCGCTTCCTCGGCCTGTGCCCCTTTATAGGCGTCACCAAGCGCACGGACAGCGCCGTCGGCATGGGCATGGCCGTGACGTTTGTGATGACGCTCGCCTCCGCGGTGACGTGGCTCATCTATCACTACGTTCTTCTGCCGCAGGACGTCTCCGGCTTCAACATCTTCGCCTCGATCATCGGTCCTTCCACCGGACTCACGAGCGTTTTGAAGACGGTAAGCTACATCCTTGTCATAGCGACGCTTGTGCAGCTCGTCGAGCTCGTCATGAAAAAGACCGCTCCCGCCCTTTACCAGGCCCTCGGCATTTATCTCCCGCTCATCACCACCAACTGCGCCGTGCTTGGCGTAGCCCTCTTGAATACCACCGACACCTCCGAAGTCCTTACTTTCTGGGCCGCCACTGTGCAGGGGTTCTTCGCCGGCATAGGGTTCCTCCTCGTCATGACGCTTATGAGCGCCATAAGGGAGCGGCTCGATGTTTTGCCCGTACCTCAAGCCATGAAGGGCGCGCCGATCGCCTTTATATGCACCGCGCTCATGGCGCTTGCGTTTACCGGTTTCGGCGGCCTTATCAGCTGACCACCAGGAGAAAGCGATTTTGGCTTATTCAGTCGTCATAGCCTCCGTCATAGCGCTTGGCGTGCTCGGCGTCGTTTTCGCCATCGGCCTCGCCGTGGCCAACGCCAGATTCGCCGTCAAGGCCGACCCCCTCGCGGAAAAAATCATCTCCGTGCTTCCCGGCATCAATTGCGGCGCATGCGGCTACGCAGGCTGCGCCGGATACGCCGAGGCTGTCGCCGCAGGCAAAATCGGCCCTGACGCGTGTATTCCCGGCGCCTCAGCCGTCGCGCACCAGGTCGCCGCCATCATGGGGCTTGAGGCCTCCGAGAAGGACCGTCGCGTGGCCGTCGTTCACTGCAACAGGACCGCCTCCGCGCCCGTCGTTGACTACAAGGGCCTGCCCGATTGCAAGGCCGTCATGCTCGCCACCGACGCCCTTTTCGAGTGCTCTTATGCGTGCCTCGGCCTGGGCACCTGCGCCGAGGCCTGCCCGTTCGGCGCCATCGTCATGAGTGCTGAAGGCCTGCCCGTTATTATCGAATCCAAATGCACGGCCTGTGGGATTTGTGCCAATGTGTGCCCGAAAAACATAATAAGCATTGAAAAGGACCAGTCTTTTGTGCATATTATGTGCAGGTCGAACAACAAGGGCGCTCTCGCGCGAAAGGCCTGCCGGCGCGCTTGTATCGCCTGCGGCAAGTGTGCAAAGATTTGCCCTGTCTCTGCTATCGAGAT
>CALMGO010000481.1 GCA_937863625.1 uncultured bacterium | reverse complement strand
ACGAGACACCAATCATGATAAGCCCCCTTACTTCTACGCAACCCCGATAAACACAATCAGGATACACCAATGAGAATAGCCGTATTCGGCGGAAGTGGCAAGGAGATTCCACCGGCGCTCAAGGCCCCTGTTGCGAGTGCCGGTGATATGCGGTATAGTAGCGGTGCACCGCGCGGCTTGGACGAAAAGCAACCAATAGGGCCGTGCAGTTCTTGCTGGAGGTTTTGCTGCCGGCGGCATTCGGCGGCTAATCAGGAGAGGCCAATGTTTGGCATAAGGCGTGTATACGACGACGTGCTGCCTGCAAATCAGGACGCGCTTGCCCAGGTCAAGGAGCTGCTTCGCTCGCAGTTTTCGGCGGTTTCACGTGCGGAAGCGGAGAGGATAAGCGGGCAGTTGCGAAATCCTTTCAAGCACAGTTGGGTCACGGTCATATACGTAGCGGAAAACGGCAGGCACAAGGTGCGGGGTTTCGCGATGTTGATGCATGACCCGCAGCAGCGGTTTTCATATCTTGACTTCATCGCTGCGGCGCCGGGGATGACCGGACGCGGAATAGGAGGAGCACTCTACGAGATCGCGCGCGAGGAAGCCAAACTCCTCAAATCACGCGGACTCTTCTTTGAGTGTCTCCCCGACGAATCGGCTGAGTGCGCAAGCGAAGAGATGTTTCGCCAGAACACGGCAAGGCTCAAGTTCTATGAAAGGTACGGCGCCAGGCCGCTTGTTAGTAATAAATATCAGATGCCGATAAAGCCCGGTGACTCGTGCATGCCGTTTCTCGTATATGACGCCCTCGGCGAACAGAAGCCTCCGTCGAGACGTTTTGTAAAACAGGTCGTGCGATCGATACTTGAGCGCAAGTATGGTGATATCCTAACGCCGGAATACGTGGGCAAGGTTGTCAATTCATTTCGCGATGACCCCGTCAAAATTCGCGAGCCTCGCTACGTAAAAAAGGTTCCCGCCGCCGAGGTAAAGCCGCATCGGGCGCTTGAAAAGATACTGATGGTCGTGAATGATCGGCATGCTATCCACCACGTCAAGGAACGCGGCTACGTCGAGAGCCCCGTGCGGATTGACAGCGTCCTCGCCGAACTCGTCCCGAGTGGACTGGCCGAACGGGTGGAGCCGGTGGCCTTTCCCGACAGGCATATAACCGACGTCCACGACAGGGGCTTTGTTGAGTACTTGAAGCGCGCATGCGCGCTTATGCCGGAGGGCAAGTCGCTCTACCCGTACGTATTTCCCATAAGAAATGCTGCGCGCCCTCCCAAGGACCTGTCCGTGAGGGCGGGATATTACTGCATCGACACGTTTACGCCGCTTAACCGTAACGCATACATCGCGGCAAGGCGTGCCGTCGACTGCACGCTTACCGCGGCGCGGGCCGTGACCGAGGGGCGCAGGATCGCATACGCGCTGGTGCGACCTCCGGGGCATCACGCCGAACGAAAAGTATTCGGAGGGTTCTGCTATTTCAATAATGCAGCGGTCGCGGCACAGCACTTGAGCGCCGTTGGAAAGGTGGCGATTCTTGATATCGATTACCACCACGGCAACGGGACGCAGGATATCTTCTACGAAAGGGCGGATGTGCTTACCGTATCGATTCACGGGCATCCCAATTTCGCGTATCCTTACTTCAGTGGTTTTGCAGAGGAGACGGGCCATGGGCAGGGGGCCGGGTTCAATTTGAATCTGCCGCTGCCTGAGGTGCAAAACAGCGAGCAGTACCGGCACGCCCTCGCCAAGGCCCTCGACAGGGTGGCGGTTTTCGCGCCGCTCGTGCTGGTCGTGAGCCTGGGGCTCGATACGGCCAAAGGCGACCCGACCGGAACATGGACGCTTTCAGCGAAGGACTTCGAGGCAAACGGGCGGATGATAGGCCGTATGCACCTGCCGACCCTTGTCGTGCAGGAAGGCGGATACAGAACCCGGACGCTCGGCGCCAACGCGCTCGCGTTTTTCCGCGGACTCGTGGAGGCCGTGGGCGCACGCTGATATACGACGGTTGAAATCTCTCACGGGTGGTCGAACGTCATGGCCTTGACTTCGAGCCCCTTCATCGAGGAGAGGCGGCTTATCAGTCCGTTGCAGTGCTCGTCGTCGCCGACCAGTTCAAGCAGGAGCACGCCGCTCGGCGAGCAGTAGGAGCCGTCCGCATCGTGAAGACCTATGCGGGTGCGGATATTGCAGCCGAACTCGGTGAGTACCTTCTGCACGTCACACGCGTCGTTGAGCCGGTTGCTCACGTGAATGCCGACGATAACGTGTTTCTGGAGCATGGCGATCTCCTTTCCTTGAAAGCACCGCCGGTGAGTTTACACGCTTACGCGGGTTTCTTCAAGTGTGTCAAGCACCACAGGCATCGACTCGCGCCAGTTGGCAGGGAGGTGTTCGGATACTTCAAAGGCAAGGCGCCGGCCGTCGGGAGCGGCTTCGCCCACGCGGTCGAGAATGAGCCGGCGAAATTCTTCCGGCGGGAGTTGATAGGCGCCGACGTTGATATTTGACCAGAAGAGCTTCTCCGGCCACGCGGCGCGGGCTTCAGCGAGGGAGAGGTCGCCTTCGGGGGGGGTGGTGAGAGACTCGACGAGGTCGATGGGGGCACGCGCAATGAGTTCTTTACAGAGGTCCGTCTTGCCGTCATAGTGAGTGCCTACCGCCTTTCCTGCCTGGTGAAAGACGGGGAAACATTCCTCGTAAACGGGCAGGAGAAATTCCTCGTAGCGTTTGGGTCCGAGCGTTTCGGCGGTAAAGTTCTCCAGCACCTC
>CALMGO010000480.1 GCA_937863625.1 uncultured bacterium | reverse complement strand
CAGGCGTCCTCAGCGTTGACGAAACGCCCCTCTTGCCATAAAATGGCACACTCTGTCAATTCCCCGTTAGTAGTGCAGCACGAAAGGACCAGGCGCGTATCATGAAGGAAAAGGGCTTCAAACTTCCCGCGTTATCCGCCGAGAGCCGCAAGATCCTCGCTGAACAGGCCAGACTCTGCAGGGGCGACGTGCTCAAGATGACCACTCTGGCCGGATGCGGACACCCCGGCGGGTCCATGTCGTCGATGGAGATGTACGTCCTGCTCTGGAATCTCGCCAACGTCGCTCCCGACATGGTCCACGACCTCGGACGTGACAGGATAATCGTCTCCCACGGCCACACGAGCCCGGGCGTCTACAGCGTGCTGGGACGGCAGGGGTACTTTGCCATAGAAGACGCAGTGGCGCACTTTCGCCAGGCGGGGTCGGTATTTGAAGGTCACGTCGAGCGGACAGTGCCCGGAGTCGAGTGGTCTACGGGCAACCTCGGCCAGGGTCTCTCTGCGGCGTGCGGGATGGCGCTTTGCGCGCGGTTTCTGAAGAAGGATTTCCAGGTTTACGTCGTCATGGGCGACGGAGAGCAGCAGAAGGGGCAGATAGTCGAGGCGCAGCGTTTTGCCGCCAAGTACGGCCTGAGCAATATAACCGTCATCGTCGACCGTAATTTTCTCCAGATATCAGGCGACACGCGCGAAGTGATGCCGATGGACATCGAGGCGCAATACGCCGCAAGCGGCTGGGAAGTCATAAGCGTCGAGGACGGAAACGACCTCGACGAACTGTACGCTGCGCTTGCGCGCGCGGTGGGGGAGACGTCGAAACCCTGCGCCATAATCGCGCGTACGGTCATGTCCAAGGGCGTGCCGTTTATGGAAAACAAAGAAGAGTGGCACGGCAAGGCGCTGCCCGAGGCCGACTGCAGGAAAGCGCTCGCGATTCTCGGCGTCGAGGATGATATCGACGCATTGAAGGCCAAGCGCGCATCACTCGTTCAGGCGGCGCATCCTGAGGCCTATCTGCCTGCGATCAAGATAAACGCAGGCAAGGCACGCACGTATCCGTGCGACAAAAAGAGCGACAACCGCGGCGCGTGGGGATCGGCCATTGCGGATCTGGCCGAGGCCAACAAGGGGGTCGACTCGTCGCCGATAGTGGTATTTGACTGCGACCTCGCGTCATCGGTCCGCACGGGGGATTTCGCGAAGGTGCTGCCGGACAACTTTATCCAGGCGGGCATCACCGAGCATTCAAGCGCGGCGATGGCGGGCGCGGCGTCGACGCAGGGGGTGCTCAGTTTCTGGAGCGACTTCGGCGCATTCGGCACGGACGAGACGTATAACCAGCACCGCCTCAATGACATAAACGGCTCAAGCCTCAAGACCGTAATCACGCACTGCGGCACGGACGTCGGAGAAGACGGCAAGACCCACCAGTGCATAGACTACGTCGGCACGTTCAGGAATATCTACGGCTACCACGTGATAGTCCCCGCCGACCCCAACGAGACCGACCGGGCCGTTCGCTACGCAGCGACTCACGAAGGCAACTTTGTAATCGCCATGGGCCGCTCGAAACTCGCGCCTGTCGCAGCGGCGGACGGGACGCCATTTTTCGGAGGCGACTACGAGTTTGAATACGGCAAGGCGGAATTCATCTGTGAAGGCGCCGACGTGTGCATCATCACGATGGGGGCGATGGTTCCCCGCGCGATAAAGGTGCGCGAGATACTCGCGAAGAAGGGCATATCGGCCGCGGTTCTCAATATGTCATCGCCGACCGCGACGGACAGAGGCGCCCTTACAAAAGCGGCAAAGGCCTCGGTCGTGGCGGTCTACGAGGACCACAACGTGAGGACTGGGCTGGCGGCCGTCGTGAGCGAGTTTTTCTGCGAGCAGGGGCTTAGCGCGTGTTTCCTGCGGTTCGGCGTGCAGCACTATGCATCGAGCGGAACTCCCGACGACGTTCTGCTGAGCCTCGGGCTCGACGTGGAGTCGGTTGCTTTGTCGATAGAAACTGCGTTCAAGACGGCGCGCTGAGCCTTGTTCACGACAGGCCGGCGTCCTTGACGCATTATGCGCCGACAGTTAGAATACGCCCACCCACACAGCCCATAAAGACAGGAGCGCCGGATGAAAGTCTTAGTTGTCGGCGGCGGCGGCCGCGAGCACGCACTCGTATGGAAAATCGCCCAATCGAAACTGGTCAAAAAGATCTATTGCGCGCCCGGTAACGCAGGGATAGCCAAAGAGGCCGAGTGTGTTAATATCAAGGCCAACGACATCCCCAACCTGCTCAAATTCGCCAAGGACGCCGGCATAGACGTCACTGTCGTGGGGCCGGAAGACCCCCTCGTGGCGGGGATAGTCGACCGCTTTCAGAAAGAGGGGCTGAGGATATTCGGGCCGCGAAAGCCTGCCGCCAACTTAGAAGGCTCCAAGGCATACTCCAAGATGCTCATGAAGAGCGCCGGGATTCCCTCAGCGCGTTTCAAGATCGTAAGCGAACTTGCAAGCGCCAAGGACTATGTCGTCAGCGTCGGCGCACCCATCGTCATCAAGGCCAGCGGCCTGGCGGCGGGCAAGGGCGTCTTTGTGGCAAAGACAGTCGAGGAAGCCGAGGCGGCCGTAGACACGATAATGAAGGAGAGGGTCTTCGGCGTAGCCGGCGACAGCATCATCATCGAGGAATGCCTCGTCGGCGAAGAAGCGTCGCTTCTGGCCTTTATGGACGGGCACACAATATACACGCTTGAGAGCAGCCAGGACCATAAGGCGGCCTATGACGGCGACAAGGGGCCCAATACCGGCGGCATGGGCGCATACAGCCCTGCACCGGTGGTCACCAGCCGCCTGATGCAGCAGATGGAACGCGATATTTTCGTCCCGGTAGCGCATGCGACCAACCGCGACGGCTGCCCCTATCGCGGCATACTGTACGCGGGGGTGATGCTGACTGAAGAGGGGCCGAAGGTGCTGGAGTTCAACGTGCGTTTCGGCGACCCGGAGACGCAGCCGATCATGATGCGTCTTTCAAGCGACGTGATGGAGCCGATACTTGCGACGATGGATGCTTCGCTCGGGGAGGTGTCGCTCGCGTGGGACCCTCGTCCGGCGGTCTGCGTGGTGATGGCGTCGGGGGGTTATCCCGGCGACTACAAGAAGGGCGACGAGATAACCGGCATCGATGAGGCCGATGCGCTGCCCGATGTAAAGGTTTTTCACGCGGGGACCGCGATGCGCGGCGGCAAACTCGTGACGAACGGCGGGCGCGTGCTCGGAGTGACCGCGCTCGGCGACACTATCGCAGCGGCCAAGGCGCGCGCGTACGAGGCCGTGGAGCTCATCAAGTTTGAAGGCGCCCACTACCGCACGGACATCGCCGACAAGGCGATCAGAAGAGGCGCCGAGGGGGCCTGAGGCGCGCTATTTCGGCGAGAGGGCGATCATCGTAAGGTCGTCAAAGGGGCGGGTGAGGCCGACGAAGTCGTGAACGGCCGAGAGGACCGCCTCGATGCAGCTTGCCGCGCCCGGCCTGGCGTCGGCAGCGGCCTCGACGAGGTGTTTCATGCCGAAAGCCTCCCCCGCTTCATTGGACGCATCGGTCACGCCGTCGGTGTAGAAAAGAATAGTGTCTCCGGGGGCGAGCTGGAGTGCGAAGTCGGCATACTGGCCGTCGTCCGTCACGCCGAGGGGAAAGCCCTTATCGAGTTCGAGAAGCGACACTTCTCCCGACGCGAGGCGGAGCACGGGCGGGTTGTGCCCTGCGTCGGACATGGCCGCCATGCGCGTCTCGGCGTTGTAGAAGCATACCGCGGCGGTGACGAACATTTCCGGCGATATGGTGCCTTCCATCATCTGGTTTACCATCGAGAGCATCTGCGCGGGGGAATCATGCGCCGCGGCCGCAACGCGCATTTCGCTTATGGTCTTGGCCATGAGAAGCGCGGCGGGGATGCCCTTGCCGCTCACGTCGCCGATACTCACGGCGAGGCAGCCGTCGGAGAGTTCCCGGACGTCGTAGAAATCGCCGCCGACTTTGTACGCGAGGGCGTAGTGGCATGCAATCTCGACACGGTCGTCGTCGGGGAGGCTTCGCGGAAGGAAACTTTTCTGCACGTTCTGAGCGAGGGTGAGTTCCTGTTCGAGGCGCTGCCGGCGAAGGATGTATTCGTGAAAGCGCGCATTCGCCACAGCGACTGCGGCCTGGTTGGCGAGCCCCCCGAAAAGGGCCAGGTCGTCGGCGCTGAAGGGCGAGGCGGGCCTGGTGGTGTCGATGTGCAGGATGCCTATCACTCCGTCGGAAGAAATGAGCGGCGCGGCCATGAGGCTCCTCATGCCGAGGCGGACGATGCTCTCCCCGGTCGAAAACCGCGTGTCGTCGACGGGATTGTTGGAGAGTATGGCCTTTTTCTCCTCGAGGACGGCCTCGAGTTCGTTGGAACTCACGGTTATCTCCGCGTCTCCGAGGTTGCTTTGCGACGCGAGGGGTCTCAACTCGCCGCGTTCGTCATACAGCATGACAAAGCCGCGCTCGGTCTGCGGGAATATCTCGAAGAGAAGGCCGAGCACCCTGTCGAGAAGCGAATGCAGGTCGAGTGTAGAGCGGACGGATTCGCTGAAGCGCGTCACGGTGATGAGTTTTTCGTGCAGGCTCTGGAGTTCGTCGGCCGTCCTGACGGCGGTCGTATCCTTAACCATGGTGCTCATGGCGTCAAGAGGGCGCATTATGGTAGAATCGCTTCGCGGCATGTCCGACACGACCGCGACGCGCGTCTCGGTGGCCGTCTCGTGGTCTTTGAAGGTCAGTACGCTGTGAGAGAGTTTTATCGTATCGCGGTGAGACAGTCTGGTGCGCTTGACTTCGCGTCCGTTTACGAACGTGCCGTTGGAACTGCCGAGGTCCTCGACGTAGTACCCGTCTTCCTCGACGGTAATCACTGCGTGGCGGCGGCTGACGGTGTCGTCGGGTATCATCATGTCGCAATCGCGGTGACGGCCGATTACGCACTTCGGGCCAAGGGTGAATAACTTGCCCTCGCCGGGCCCGGATATTATCATCAACTGTGCCATTTACTCCCCCGTGCTGCGCTAAGGCGGATTTTACCATAAGAGCAGGGCCGATGTAAAGAAAGCGCCTGCCTTGATTTTCCAACCTCCGCATTTATAGTGTCTTTTTGAGACGCCTGCACCGTTGGCGTCGTCCGTTACCAGCGGAAAGGAGACGCCCGCCCCCTTATGTCCGACCTTGTGACCATTTTCACCGAGATTATCCTGCCGATTTTCGTTCTGGTGGCGGGAGGGGCGCTTCTTGAGAAGCGGTTCAAACTGGACATAACGACGCTTTCGAGGCTGAGTTTCTACGTTTTCGTGCCGGCGCTGCTCTTCAAGGCGCTTGTCGAATCGACGCTTCAGTTTGACAAGCTCGCGGTGGTGGCCGGTTTCCAGACGGCGCTCATTACGGCCATGTTTCTGACAGGCATGGTCACGGGCAAGGTCATGCGGCTGGGCGAAAGGGCCTATCCGGCGTTTCTGCTGGCGGCGGTATTCTGCAACAGCGCCAATTTCGGGATACCTCTGGTGCAGCTGGCGTTTCCGGATAACCCGAGCACGGCCACCGGATACCAGGCGATAAACATCATGATTCAGAACCTCTCGACCTTTACGCTGGGCCTGGTGATAGTCAACCACGGCCGCGCGCGCATCGGCGAATCCTTGAAGCACACGCTTCGTTTCCCGTTCATATATGTCATCGTCGGCGCGCTCGTGCTGAAGTACCTCGACTGGCACACCGTCGTAATGAACTGGCCGTGGTTCTGGAATCCCATCAAGTACGCGGGCAACGGCCTCGTGGCGATGGCGCTCTTGACGCTCGGGGTGCAGATCGCCAAGACGCCGCGCATACGCAGGCTGGGGGCGCTCGTCATGGCCAATTTTCTCCGGCTTGCCATCGCGCCTGCAATCGCGTATCTCCTCGTGCGCGTTCTGGAGATGCTGGGCCTCGTCACGGCCGGCACGATGCTCGCGCAACTACTGGTCATTTCCGCCGCGGGCCCGAGCGCGGTAAACACCGTGCTCATCAGTCTCGAATTTGACAGCGAGCCGGAGTTTGCAGCGTCGGCCGTCTTTTACAGTACACTTTTCTCCGCGCTGACCGTGGCGGTCACGATATTCCTCGTTCGCAGGTACGTATAGGAGGCCGGGCATGAACGGTAACAGGATGCGTCACGTATTGCTGTTGAGCGCGTTTGGCATCCTCCTTATCGCTGCGGGAGCGTCCTTTTGCGAGGAAGGGGCAAAGAGCGTGAAGGTCGTCTGCTTCGGGGATTCGATAACCTATGGATATTCGGCCAGCGACCCTGCCGTGACGTCATATCCGGCGCTTTTGGCGAAACTCCTTGAGGCGAAGGATTCCGCTGCCGCGGTCAAAGTGGTAAATGCGGGTATCTCCGGCGAGGACACGCGCCAGGGGCTAAAGCGCCTCGACAGCCTTCTCGAAAAGGAAAAGCCGGGCATCGTTCTCGTCCTCTATGGCACCAACGACCTCTGGACATCGCGAAAGATAAGCGTCGACGATACGCGCGTCAACCTGACCGAAATGATCACGAAGATGAAGTCCTCTGGAGCGGTTGTCCTCATCGGCACGCTCATCCCCGTCTGGGAGGACGACAAGAGAGTGGCCGCGCGAAATGACGTGATAAAGGAAGTCGCCAAGGCCGCCGAGATTACCGTCGTGGACCTCAACGCCGCCTTTGAGAAAGCGCTCACCGACGCTGGAGGACGCGAAAAGCGCGAGGCATGGGAGACGATCTACGCGCCGGAGGACGGAGGATTCTTACACCCGAACGACAAGGGCAACGCCCTTCTGGCCGCTGCGTGGCATGAGGCGCTCATGAAGTCCCGCTGCATCGAGTAAAGTTTTACGCGATCGGGAATCGCAGTGTGAAGGTCGTGCCTTTGCCCACGCGGCTCTCGACGCTCACCGAACCGCCGGACTTTTCCACGCTTCTTTTGACGATTGCCAGACCGAGCCCGGTGCCGTGCGCGACTGCCTTCTTGGCGTTTGGAGCGCGATAGAACTCATCAAAGAGCCGCGGAAGGCTCTCCTCCGGGATGCCGATGCCGGTATCGCTCACCTTGATGACGAGCGCCTCTCCGGACGCCTCGGCCGATATGCGCACCGCTCCTCCCGAGGGCGTATAGTTGATGGCGTTGTCGACGAGGTTATTAAGGGCGTGGCGGATGTCGTCCATGTTGGCGGTTATTTCGCAGGCGACGCCGGGCGGCGCGGCCTCGAGGGCAAGGCCTTTTTCGGAGGCACGCGGGCGGTAGAAGGCGTCAAGTTCGGCGACGATCTCGCAGACGTTCACGCGCCGTGTCTCTCCCTCTTCGACGCCGGAGACATCCTTGAGGGCCGAGAGGCTCAGCATGTCGTTTACCATCGCGAGCATCATGTCGGTCCTGTCGTGGGCTCGCTGGATCATCTCTCGCTGGCGCTCTATATCCCCGGCGAAGCCGTCAAGCACTACGTCAAGGAGGCTTCGTATCGCGCTCAAGGGCGAACGCAACTGGTGCGCGGTGGTGCGGAGAAAGTCGCTTTTTATCGCTTCGAGCGCGCGGATTTTTTCATAGGCGTCGACGAGGTCGAGGCTGCCCTTTTCGAGGCTGCTCGTGACGGTTATGAGCTCGGTATCGCGCAGGCGGAGCTTTTCGACGATGTCGCCTGCGAAGTAGACCGAAAGGTACATTGTCGTGGCAAAGACCACCAGAACCGCCGTGACATACGCCGCGTCGCGGTAGAGGCTCAATTCTCCCGGCCACAGCGCGTGGTGTGAAAGAGCGCCTGAATACTCCAGCACCACGAGCGTATAGAACAGCCCCGTCGCCAGCGTTGCGATGTAGAAACTGGACCGCCTGGTCAGGAGTATGCTTGCTATCACCATGTGAAAAACGAAGTAGAAGAAAAACGGATTCTCCACTCCTCCCGCGTAGTGCAAAAGCGCCGTCAAAGCCAGAAGGTCGATTATGATCTGAAGGGCTGCAAGGGCGCTTGCCCGCCGCATGCCGCGCTCGACGTCGTTGCTCGATCCGGGCCGGCGCGTCAGGAAATGCCACGCTATATTGTAGACCAGCAGAAACGCGGCAACCAGATACAGCACCGGCGCATTCACCGGAAGTACGAGCGCGTGTCTGGCAACAAGAGTCGCCGAGACAAGTCCCACGACCGCCAGCCACCGCAGCCGCACGAGCCAACGGCTGCGATTGCGCAGCTCGTCGAACCTGGCCATAAGAACCCGGTGCCGGCCTATGTCAGGCGCTATGCCGACCGCGTAACAGTAAAAGGGGCTGGGTTTTGGCGACGCCTGAGGCTCTTGATGTGACATTGTTTCTCCGCCGGTTATTCTCTGTCATCTGGATTTTCGCGCAGGCGAGGGGCATTGTCAAATCGAAAGCACTCTGCAGGCGTTCCGCGAGGGGGATCTACCGGGGGCGCTGCGCTGCGCGGGGGTCAGAAGCGCTGGAAGAAAAGCATGATGGCGACGGCAAGCCACGTCGCGGCGGCCAGCATAAGCGCCAGTGCGATATTGGAGAGGAGTTTGAGGCGTTCGGGATTGAGGAAGCGCTGAAACGGCCGGTTGATCTGGTATGCCGCCCAGACGGTCCAGTCGAGATTTTGAATCCAGGCCGGCAGGTTCGCCGCCATTGCCGCTTCGCTGCCTGAGGCGCCGCGCTCGGTTGCCAGCCGTTGCGACTCCGCGGCAAGCGCGCTTGACTGTTCGGCGTGACCGGCGCCTGCGTCCTCCATCTGGTTCATTTCGGCCTTGAGTTCGGCGCGGAAATCCTTGTCCGAGCCGAACACGTCGTCAAGCACCTTCTGTTCGACCTCCTTGCTGCGGCTCAAGACTTCGTCACGGATTGCTTCCTCTTCGCGGTCGGAGTCGTCGGCATCTTGTTTGTCATCGGCCTTGGCCGCATCCATCGACGCCTGAAGGCTGGCGAGCAGCGCGTCCTGATCCTGCAGGCCTCCCGCTTCGTCGGCATCTTCCGAGACATCGTCTTCGCCGCCGTCCGGCTCATCGGTTTTTTCTGGAGAGGATTTCACGTTTGCGGCGGGTTTGTCTGGTCTGGCCCGGCTATCCGGAGCAGAAGACACAGCTTTGCCGATTTCGCCGAGGGCGTTCACGTCGACGTCTTCATCACCGGCATCGAGCGCTTCGGCCACCAGCTGCTCATCGCTTTTGCTCAAAACCTCGGCCTTGACGGAGGCTTTGTTCTGCGGAAGAGCGGCGGCCTCCTCCCCGGCGAGGGCGGCTCCAATCTGGTCTTCTTCCGCATTTATTTCGTCGAGGATATTGGAGAAGTCATCGATCTCGTCCTCCGTATCCGGCTTCTCGGCTTCATCGGCCGCATCCGGCGGCTTCGCAACATCTCCAAGTTTGTCAAGGTCCGAAAGGACTCTTGAAAGGAGGTCCTCATCATCGTCTTCCGGCGGGGTCTCCTCGTCCGGCCCGATCAAGCCTACGGTGTCCGGAGTAAAGTCGAGTTCCACCTCGGCGAGCTCTCCTGTCGCGTCCGGAGCCATGGCGTCAGACGGCAGTGAAACCTGCGCGTCGGGTCCCTCGGCGAAAAGAGCCTCGCGCTCCTCGGGGCTCAGTGTATCCGCGAAATCTTCTTCCTCTTCGGCGGCTTTGTCGACGGGCGCGTCCCCGGGCGGTTCTTCAAGCATCGCCTCTTCAGCCGCATTGCCGTCCTCGGCGTCGGCGGTATCGGTCGCTATGGCCGCCATCTCCTCTTCGATTTTCGTTATCTGCATGGAGACGTCTTCGTCCTCGGACTCGACGGTCTCGCGGGCGGGCGCTTCCTGGTCGACCTGGCCGAATTCGGTCAGGAGCCGATCGACCTCGGACATGAAATTCGAATCCAGTCCCGGCGCAGCTTCTTCTTCGACCTCCTCGGATTCTTCGGAGGGCTGCTCCTTCTCAGCGGGTGAATCTATTGCCGCGAACGCGTCGCTTATCATCTCCTCGACAGGGTCACCTTCGGACGCTGTGGGGGCGTTTTCTTCAGGCGCCTCTTCTTCGGCGGAAGTTTTTGTATCAAGGGCGCCTTCCGCGGCCTCGCTTATACTGTCGCGGAGCGTGACGGTGTCTTCCGCAGGGATGTCTTCGGCGGGCGTTTGGGCGTCGGGAGTCGCCTCAAGCGTCTGAGCGTCCTCAAATACGTCCTGCGCCATATCCTCGACCGGGCCGGCATGCGCCTGTGCCTCCTCCGCCGGCGCGTCCTGCTCGAAAATCACCTGTACATCGTCTTCCAGAAGCGCCTCTTTAGCCGCCTGCGTATCGGGGCCTTCAGACATCCACTCCACATCAAAGGCCTCTTCGGCCGTCTCGGACACACTTTCCTCGACGGTTTCGTCGCCCGCCGGCATGTCGTTGTCGTCCGCGGTCTCGGCTGCATGAGAGGGAAACATGTCGTCAAGGACGCTTGTGACGAGTTCATCGGTGATAACGGACTCTTCCTTGGCGCCCTGGGCTGCGGTTGTGGTTTCGGGGGTTACAGGCTCGGCGGGTTCTTCCTCGGCGATATCCTGGGCGACTGCGGTGGCTCCCGGCGTCCTGGGCGCGGTTGACATGAACGACGCCATGGAGCGCGCGCTCGACTCGCCGCCTGCCTTTTGCATGATTTTCTTGAACTTGATCATTACGCCGCCGATGTCTGGCTTTCGATTTCCTCGAGGCCGCTTTCAACCGCCGCGACATCCACCCGGGTCTTGCCTTCGCCGAACGCCGCCAGAAGCGCAAGGTCCGCCGCGGTATTTACCAGGCGCGGTACGCCTTTGGACCAATTATGAAGGGCGTCTATTGCGGCGCCCTTGAAGATGTCGCCCTGGCCGCCGGCCACGCCGAGCCGGTGCGAAAGATAGCGCTCCGTTTCGTCACGCGAGAGCGGTGAGAGGCCTGCGCCCATCTCGATCTTCTGCCGGAGCCCGGGGCACTGCGCGATAACGTTTCTTACGCCGGGCTCGCCTGACAGCACAATGCTGAAAAGCGGTCTTGGCCCTTCGGCGAGGTTGAGTATGAGGTTTATCTCCTCAAGCGTCTCGCGGTCGCCGATAGCGTGAGCGTCATCGATCAGAAGATACGTGCGAATATTCTGAGCGGCGTTTTCCGACGCGAAATTGGTCAGGAGCGTAAGCGATTCGGATTTTCTCACGCCTGTCTGGTCGTGCCCGTAGAGCGCGAGTACGTACTGGAGAAACTCCGCCGGCGCCAGGCTCGGATTCGGAACCGTCGCCGTAATATCGCCCCTGCGGCGGATGTCACGCGAAAGAAGCGCCAGGAGAAAAGACTTGCCGACTCCCGGGGGCCCTGTCAAAAGGGCCAGGCGCTTGCCGTCGGCCGCCCAATACTGCATGCGCGCCACGGCCTCTTCGTATCCTTCCCAGAAGAACGCGAAAGACATGTCGAGATCGTTGCGGAACGGCTTATTGGTGAGATTCCAATGTGCTTCGTACATTATCCGCCGTCGCTAAAGGTTTAGACTGTTTGCCCTGTCAAGAGAAGAAAACAGTCCCCCCATACAGTATAATGCCCGAGTCAAAGAATACGCCGGGCGCATACTCGCCGCTATGAGCCTGTATCGGCACGCGCGCGATTGTATCGTGAGAATTTTGACGGCTAAGACAAGGGAGACCGCCGTGGAAGACACGCACCAGGAGAGCAGGGGTCGTTTTTACGTGGATGCCTTACCGGTGGACGACGGCGAGTTTGACCTGCCGCCCGAGGAGGCGGCCCATGCGGGCGGCAGCAGGCGGCTCGCGCCTGGAGATATCCTAACTCTTGTGGACGCAAGTGGTTGGGAGCTTACGGCTGAGGTAGTATCGACGCGCGGCAAGCGTCTCACCGTCGTGCCGCGCGGGCGCCGTTTCGCAGGGCCGGCATTTCGTGCAAGCGTGAAATGCGCTACTGCGCTTCCCAAAGGCGCCCGCGAGGATATCCTCGTCTCCAAGTGCGCCGAACTCGGCGTCACAAGCCTCGTGCCGGTGGACTTCGCGAGAAGCGTCGTCAAGGCGTCCGTACACGTCGAGAAGAGACGCGCGCGCTACGAGCGGCTCATCATCGAGGCGGCAAAGCAGAGCGGCCAGGCCACCCTTACCCGCATCGAGGCTGCCATCGACGTCACAAGCTTTCTTTGCGCCGAGAAGGCTCCCGTGCGGCTATTCGGCGACCCGCAGGCATCCGTCGGCGTTCTGGAGGTGCTTGGCGGCGGCGACTTTGACGCGGTCACGTACCTCGTCGGGCCCGAGGGCGGCATGACCGACGAGGAGAAGTCACTGGCGCTTTCACACGGCTGGACGGGGGTGAGGATCGCCCCTACGACGCTGAGGGTCGAAACCGCGTGCATAGCTTTTGCCGCTGTCATAGCTACGTTTATGGGCAAGAGAAGCGGCTAATCTGTTGCAAAAGGGCCCTGAAGTGCTATATTTATGACCCCTTGGGCCGGGTTTTGGACTCTTTACAGCAGACGTATTCAGGGACCATAAGTCATGTCTACGCACAAGGTTGGAATAGCCGGTCTCGGCGTGGTCGGAGGCGGCGTCGCGGCGATGCTCGAGCAGAACCGCGACAAGATAAGAGAGCGCACCGGAGCCGACATCGTCATCACGATGGCCGCCGAGAAGGACGCGGCCCGTGCAGGCGAGGTCCGGCTTTCGCAGGGCAGGATTGTCCCCGATGCCGAGGCTATTCTCTCCGACGCAACAATCGATACCGTCGTTGAGGTCATCGGCGGCACCGGATATGCGCGCGAATTCGTCCTCAAGGCGATTGACGCCGGGAAGAATATTGTTACCGCCAATAAGGCGCTTCTGGCGGGGCATTGGGGTGAGATTTTCGACCGCGCGCGCGCGAAAGGCGTCTCCATAGGATTTGAGGCGTCAGCCGCGGGGGGCGTGCCAGTCGTTCGGACGCTGCGAGAGGCTTATGTCGGAGACAATATCCAGAAGATCGTCGGGATATTGAACGGGACTTCCAACTATATCCTTTCGCGCATGACCGCCGAGGGCGGCGATTTCGCCGAGGCGCTTGCTGGGGCGCAGGCGGCCGGATACGCCGAGGCCGACCCGACGCTTGACATAAGCGGCGCCGACAGCGCTCACAAGATCGCCATTCTTGCACGCCTGGCGTTCGGCGAGGATTTTCCCATCGAAGAGGTCTACTACGAAGGCATCTCTAAAGTCGAGCAGATCGACATCAGTTACGCGCTCGAACTGGGCTACCGGATTAAACTGCTTGCCCTGGCGAAATTT
>CALMGO010000479.1 GCA_937863625.1 uncultured bacterium | reverse complement strand
CTGAAAAGGCTGGGTTACTCGGCGAGATACTCGTCGAAATGAACCTCATGGACCCGATGCACTACATCGAGATAGTGGGTGAACTGGCGGACTATGACGAAGAGGCCATGCAGGTCAACGTTCAGGACCACTTTGTAGAGGTGGCCCTTGAGCGCGGCTATATTAACGAGGCGCAACTTGCGGAGGCGCGCAAGGTGCAAGTGAACCGAATGAACAAGAACAAACTCATCGGCCAGATAATGGTGGAGATGGGGATTCTGGGGCCAGCTGAGCGCGACAGGATACTTGAGACATACCGCGAAAATGGCAAACATGTCTGAAAAAGACGGCCGCGCCGATGTTGCGATCATAGGCGCCGGGATGGCGGGTCTGACGGCGGCCATCTACTGTCTGCGATTCAAGCTCCCGGTTATGGTAGTGGCCAAGGAGGCCGGGGGCGTAATCACCGAGTCGGCGCTTGTCGAGAACTGGCCGGGCGTAAAGAGCACCAGCGGCATGGAACTGATGGAGCAGGTGCGGGCGCAGGCGGAGGCGCTGGGGGCGCAGTTTGTTTTCGATGAAGTCACATCCATAAGCGGCGTCTTCGGGGCGTTTACGGTCATCACGGCAGGCGGGCAGAAAATCGAAGCCCGCTCGGTGCTTCTCGCTACGGGGTGCGAGCGCAGGAAGCTGGGAGTACCGGGAGAAAAGGAATTCGCCGGGAGAGGCGTGAGCTACTGCGCGACGTGCGACGCGTTTTTTTTCCGGGGGAAGACGGTGGCGGTAATCGGGGGGTCGGACAGCGCCGTCGGCTCGGCGGAACTCTTGAGCAACTTCGCCGACAAAGTCTACATCATATACAGGCGCGAGAGCCTCAGGGCCGAGCCGCTCAGGGTCGACAGGGCGCTTGCGAACCCAAAGATAGAGGTAATCTACAAAGCCACAGTCAAGTCGATCGAAGGCGGCGATACCGTTAACGCCGTGGTGCTTGATGACGGGCGGCGGCTCGACGTAAACGGAGTCTTTGTTGAGATAGGCTTTGACCCGTCAAAGAAACTCTCGGAACCTCTGGGGCTGGCGCTTGACGAATCAGGATTTATAAACATCGACGAGGGCTGCCGGACGAACGTGGAGGGGGTTTTCGCGGCGGGCGACGCAACGAGCGGCTCCAACCGCATGCGTCAGCTGGTGACTGCGGCTGCCGAGGGAGCGATAGCGTCAGAAAGCGTTTATGAATTCCTGCGGAAGAAGACGCTGGAACTATAGTCACGCCTTTGTTGTGTATAACACAAACGCACGCGGGTATAATTTCCCACATGAGGTTCAGTCAGGCTCTTGCCGGAAGGCTCACCGGCACCGGAGGAGGTTATGATGACCGAAAAAAGCGCTGTCACCCCTTTAGCGACATCCAAGGAAAAGCCGGTAAAGCGGCACAGGCTGCTCAAGATCATGGGCATTGCGTTTGCGGTACTGGTCCTCGTCGTGGTGCTGCTGCCGTACCTCATCCCCATGGGGTGGCTGGCAGGGAAGATAGAAAAGGCGGCCGAGTCGCACGTTCGCGGCCCGGTCAAGATGGGCGGCGTGTCGTGGGGATGGCTCGGCGGGATAAAGGTCGAGAACGTAACGATAGGAGAGCCTTCGGAATTTGGGGGAGGGATATTTCTCAAGGTATCAAGTGTAAGCGCAAAGGTAAGCCTGCTGGACATTGTCTTCAACAAAGTATCGGTCCGTTCGGTGACGGTGGACTCGCCGGAGATACACGCTGTCAGAAACGAACAGGGGGCATGGAATTTCGAGAAACTTTTTGCCGGCGAGGACGCGAGGCCCGAGGTGGCGGTGGCGTCTATGGCGCCAGTCGGGGGATCGCAAGGATTTGAGATCGCGGTGAATCGCATAAGGATCAATGACGGCAAGGTAACTCTCGACGATCAATCCGAGAAGGTGTCGATTGCCGCGACAGGCATTACGGCGTCGGTGGACGCGGATTTTTCCGGGGACGAGATTACGGGCAAGGCGGACGTGTCATTTGACGTCGAGCAGCAGGGCGGCACCGGACGGGTGGAGATCGCGGCCGGCAACATCCAAACGCCCAAGAAGGCAGACGCGGACGCAATTGACAAGACAACCGCCTCGGGAACGATCAAACTGACCGGTATAGATATCGGCGAGGCTATCGCGGCGTCGGCTCCGGAGTTTGGACGAGACCTGGCCACGGGGGTTTTGACGCTCGCAATCGACTACAACGTATCGGGCGGCAAGGTTACTCTCAAGGGCACAAACGGCGCGGTGAAGAACCTCCGGCTCGGCAAGGCAGCGGGGATGGCCGAGGAGGTGACGGTGGGAGATACGGCGTTCTCATTTGACGCTCTCTCATCGCTCTCAGGCGATACGACGGAAGCTACGCTTACGAATATGACGCTATCGACGGCATTTATGGACATGACGGCATCGGGCAAGGCCAATATCTCCGCAAAGGCGACTACGGTGTCGGGCAAGGCCACCGGCACACTCGACCCGACGGCGCTGCCAAAGGGACTGGTCGAGCTGCCTGCGGAACTTACGACGTCGGGCAAGGCGAAATTTGCCGTGTCGTTTGAGGGCACGCCTTCGCCGACGGCGTTTACGGCAGCGGTGGATGCCACTTCAATGCGCGTTGTTTACGGCGATGTGCTGTCAAAGGCGCCGGGCGTGGCGGCCGCGGTGAGCGTGTCAGGGTCGATGAAGGACAATCTCATAAGCGCGGACAACGTGGCCGTAACGCTTCAGGGCGGGACAATGAAGGGCGGGGGCAAGTACGACTCGACCAAACAGGCCGTCATATGGAATCTCGACACGAACCTTACCGGCGTCAACATTGCGGATTATTACCCGGGGGCGAAAGCGCTCACGGTCAGCGGCGGGATGACGAATTCCGGGACTTTCATGTCGGCCGATGAAACGCGCAAGAGCGAGTTTGTCATCGACACCAAATTTAACAAACTGGCTCTTGACACGCCAGACAGCGCGGGGGTCGAGGCGGAGCTTTCGGGCGCGGCGGGCATGAACAGCGCGCAGGCGAAGGCGACCGGGCTCATGCTGACGGTCGGCGGGATGCCGATAACGATTGACGCGGCGATTCAGACACCGCTTGAAAAGCCGACAGGCAAGGTGACCGTCCGCGGCAAGGAGATAGACGCGGACAGTCTGATGGCAGTCGTATCGGCGCTTAGCGCATCGGTGCCGACCGGAGAGACGCCCGCGGCCAAGCCGCAGGACACCACGGAGCAAAAGAGCACGTCCGATAAGGCAGCTACAGCGGGCAGGACGTACATAGATAACGCCAACGTCAATCTCGACGTGGCCATAGATACGATGAAGTACCAGAAGTTCGCCGGCAAAAACCTCACAGTCGACGCGGGATTAGTGGGCGGCAAGGCTCTCGTGCGAAAGGCGACCGTCAACATATTCGGCGGGACAGTCGACCTGACGACGACTGTCGATCTCGGCAAGGAATCGATGCCGATGCAGGCGTCGGTCGCAGTGGCGAAGGTTCAGCCGAACGAACTGGTCGCCGAGTATCTTTCGCGGTGGCTGCCCGGGCTGTCGGTATCGAGTCTGGTCGACATGGCGCTGTCGACGAGCGGAGAACTCGGCGATGCAAAGGGCATCCTTTCGAACCTGACGGGTTCGGGGGCCGTGGACATAGCCGAGGGCGTGTTGTCTCTGGGGCAGTTGCCGGCGGCGCTTTCGGCGGTGATGGGCGATTTGAATCTTGATGCGGTGAAATTCCCGAAACTCAACATCCCCCTGGAGGTAGCCGACGGAGCGGTGTCGTACAATTATGCGCTGCCGGCAGGGAAGTACACAATATACATGGACGGCAAGACCATGCTGGCGGGGGGCTTCAAGCAGAAGGTGGGGATAGCCCTGCCGGGTTCGTCATCGCCTATCAGCCTTTTGTCAATCGACAGCGGTAAGAAGTCGTTTGTGGACCCGAAGGAGATTATCGGGGACATTGCGAAATCACAATTGACGGGAGTCATC
>CALMGO010000478.1 GCA_937863625.1 uncultured bacterium | reverse complement strand
TTTCGAGATCCTTCATTCTCTTCCTCCGGGACACTCGTTAACAGGTGCTATGACAAAGCGCTCCTCATGGCCCTCAGATTCTCAACGGGAGTCGTCGGTATGACTCCGCAGCCGGGGGCGATGAGTCGAACGCCGTTTTCGCAAAGGCGCACGCATGCGCTCTTCACAGCGCCAATCGAGGCGCTATTCAGGAAAAACGGATCAATATTGCCCATCACGCGCCACGGGGGGCGCCTCCGGGCGATTGCAACGATGTCGGCAACGCTGTCGAAACTCACAGCATCTGCGGGCAAGGCAAACAGTTCCTGCTCGATGGCGGCGGTATCTCCGCAGATGTGGACAATCACGTGAGCGCCGGCCGCGTGAAGAGTTGTCGTTATCGACTCGATGCGGGGTCTCACGAATTCGCCGAAAAGCGGTCCGCCGAGGATTTCGCCGGTCGCGGTCGGCTCGGCGATGCATATTACATCCGCGCCGGCTTTTACCTGCGTCAGGGCATACGTGGTCAGACCCTCAGTGAGTTTGTCGAGATACGAGTGCAGAACGCCCTTCCTGCGCCTGGTCCACCTGAACACACCCAACGGGTCGCAAAGAGTGCCAAGGAGCGAAAACGGACCTGTGATACCGCCTATGATGGCGGCGTCAGGGCGCCGATTGCGCGCAAGTGCGATTGCGTCGAGCACAACGCGCGCGCGGCCGTGTGTGAAGTCCGGCTTGGACAGACTGCCCGAGCCATCCGGGGCGAGCACAGGCTTAGTAACCCGGGGTTGCACGCAGAGGCCGCCGAGGTCTGCTGAGGCTCCGAAGCTCTCGGCCTCAACAGTCATGCAGAACGGGAAGGCGAGATTGTCGAAACCCGTCGCCGCGTACATGGCCGCGCTGAGTGTCGCCATGGCAACCGAATCGCTGTGGGCTTCGGGCCACGAGGCGCCGGAAGACTCCATGACGTCGGTGACAGCCATGCTCATCATGCCACCGGGACAAAGCGCCATCGCGGAAGTCAAATCACGGCCTGCAATGACATCAATGACCATTGCGCGCGGCCGAGGCCGGACGATCCTGTCACTTGTCGAGTCGCACTGCGAAAAAGGCGTTTTCATTCCGCTCGCTTCCTTGCGGCGTTGATAAGGGCATCGATATTCTCCGCGGGCGCGTCTATCGGCACCTCGCAGCCGCTTGCCAGGATGAACCCGCCTGTGTTGTCGGCCCCCTCGGCCATGCACTGTGACGCTTCGGCCAGGACGTCTTCGGGAGTACCCCCAAGCAGAGTCTCAGCGGGTCGGACATTGCCCATTATACATACGGCGCCACCTGTGAGTTCGGCCGCCTTTGCTACTGATATCTCGTCGATGCTCAGCGCAACCGCGCCGGAAACAGCCATCAGGTCAACAATATTAGCCGTTCTGCCGCAGATGTGCAGAATGGGGACGGAGCCGAGAGCCACTATCTTTTCAAAGGCCCTTCTGATATAGGGCAGGGCAAAGCGCTCAAACATGGCGCGGCTGAGAACGGAGCCGCTGGCAACCGGGTCCACGAGCACCGGAATGCCACCGGCCTCGACTATGGCCTCTGCGGTGTCGTTGCCTATTTCGAGACTCTTCTCAAGGAGCGCCTCGGCAAGTCCGGGGTTCTTGTATAGGTCGCGGGCGAGTGTGGCCGTCCCCCTGAGTGAAGCCGCGGTGGAAAACGGCGCGGGGATGCAGCACGACACGAAGACCTCGTCGCCGAGTTCGTCCACGCAGATCCGGACCGCGTCGAAGTATACGCCAAGACGACCTGCGTCCCTGACATCAACCTTCGGAAGGCGATCCAAGTCAGAAGGGTCGACGACAGCCGGAGTCTTCATCCTTGGTACGTCGTCGGGCGGGAAAAACAACTCGGACCCGAGCGCTTCACCGGTTATGCACGTGTCGCTGAAAAGCGTAATAAGATCCTGGCCATAGCGTCGGTACGCCGCGATGTGCGCTCTCCCCATAACCTCGCCATCTGTGGCGTGCTCGCTTATGGTCGCGCCTGTCACACGCGCAGCATGATTGAGAATGAGTGGCACTACGGGTATGCGGTCAACAGGCTTACCCGTCAGAAAGGCGCCCATGCGCTCTTTTGGAGTCATTTCCGGATTCATCGCAGCACCTCCTGCCAGCGGGCGGCGATGCGGACGCCTTCCATGGCGTTTGCTCCATACGCATCGGCCCCTATTTTGGCGGCGAAGGACTGCGATACAGGCCCGCCGCCTATCATGACCTTGAAGGAATCCCGCAGCCCCTCACTCTTGAGGGTTTCAATGAGCCGGGCCATTCCGGGCATGGTCGTAGACATAAGCGTCGAAACGGCGATTATCCCCCGGCCTATTTCGCGGGCTTTCTCTATGAAGGCCGAAACAGGCACGTCGTTGCCGAGGTCATAAACGGTGAAACCTCCCGCCTCAAGCATGAGTCTTACGATGCTCTTGCCGATGTCGTGAATATCACCCTCTATCACCCCGATTATGACGGGGGTGTTGTCCCCTGACTGCTGGGGCTTAAGGTGCGGTTTCAATACCTCGATTGCCGCGTACATTGCATCCGCGCAAAGCAGGATTTCGGGCACGAAGTAGACTCCGGACTCATATTTGTCACTGACAAGAGCCATGCCCTTCGACAGCCCGTTTGTAATGGCAAAGTATGGGTCTATACCTGCCAAAAGCGCGTCCTGCGCCGACTTTACGGCGCCTTCTTCGTCCATCTGGTCCACGGCCTTTTCGAGCGCCGCAAGGATTTCCGCTTCAGTCTGTCTCGCGTCCTTCATCCGCCACCTCCATTATTTGGCCCCCCGAAAGCACGGCGCCGGGCGACTGGTCCAGAACGTACTTTAAAGAGCCCTGCGGAAACCACATCTGTCTTCAAATCCCGCTTCGGTGCCTCCATTCATCACCTCGGCGCACACCGCGGCTAAGACCGCCGAGAGTTACGATCTTTTCACTGCAATCAACTCCGCCGGTCACACTTACTCGTGTCATGCCACTCTTGCCCCGGTCGAGATCCGAATGTCGAGGTGTCCCACAACGCAGTATGCACAAAAAAAGGGGAAGGAAAGTCGCCTTTCCTTCCCCTGCCGGCATGTAAGACTTCAGCAGCCTATTTTATCTCGTACCAGGCGTCCTCCTGCTTCCACTCTATCGGTCCGAAATCCGCTTTTATCACGACCTGGTACTTGCCTTTGAAATCCTCTGGCACTCGCCACGAGTACCGGCAGGTACCGCCTCACCCATAACTGAAAGAGCCGGAGGCCAACACATTTCCCTTCTCGTCGAGTATCTTTATCGATGGAGCGGGCATTTGCTTTCCGTCACAGGATATGACCGGGCTGTAACTCTCTCCGACATTGCCGATAAACTCGAACCCTATACTCGCGTCCCGCCCGGCTGCCTGGGTGTTGACCTTCACGGCCACCGGCTCCCCCGGAGACAGGGAAACAGTCTTGTCCGCCTCGACTGTCAGACCATCCAGTTTGCCCCACGGGGCTTTGCCGGCGAGAACCCAGAGAGGGGCCTTTTCCCTGGAGCCTTCCTCGACTTTCCCGGGCTTGACAATCCTGAGCGCCACAGGGACGTATGTGCCGGGCTCAAGCTGGGTCTCGCTGCCGGGCTTCAGCGTGTATACGACCTGCCCTGCACGCACCATCACCTCAGAGGTGGGACTATCGATCTTCACAGTGCCCTTCTGGGAGGTTTCCTGGGCGCAGAGGCTGACCGGCACGGCAAATATTACAAGCAGGAGCACCGTCATGGCTTTTCGCATCGCATCCTCCGGAGCCTACGCCGCAGGCTCACAGTTCGTGCCATTCTTCTTCTGACACAGTCTCAAAAGGTCCCAGGTTCCATATGGTTTCAATGCGGTATTTCCCCTTGAATCCGCGTGATACCCGCCACGGGTACCGGCATGTGCCGCCTCACCCCCACTCGAACGCGCCTGAGGCCAGAACTCTGCCGGCTTCATCTAATATCCGCAATTTCGGCGGCGG
>CALMGO010000477.1 GCA_937863625.1 uncultured bacterium | reverse complement strand
CGCGCCGCCCTGCCCCGCCGCCGCGAGGAGCGCCGCCACGGACGAGAGGGCCGCGTCGCCCGCGGCCTCGGCGGCCGTAATCACGTGCCGCCCCTCGATCTCGGCCACGCCGCCGCCCTGGTTGATATTGTGCCCCTTGGGCTCGCAGTTTACCGCGGTCACGCTGAGGCCGAGTCGCTCAAATACCATCATGGCGATATCGGCCCACGCGCCGTTGGCCGCGTCAAATACGATTGTGAGTTTCTTCAGCGCCTCCACGCCTTCGGCAGGGATGCTCGACGTGACAAACTCCACAAACGGCTCGATGAGTCCTCGGCCGTCAGTCACGGCGCCGCCGGGTTTCGCGGGATTGGCCTCCAGTGATATCTGATATGCGAGCGCCGTGAGCGCATAGTCCCCCATCGGCCCTTCGGGGAGCATCTTGGCCCCATCGATGAAATACTTTATCCCGTTCTGCGTCGCCGGGTTGTGGCTGGCCGTCAGAACCGCGCCGAGCCTCGCCCCTTCGCGCGCAATCGCAAAAGGTACCACAGGCGTCGGCGCAACCCCCAGGTCTATGACGGAGAGCCCGCCCGCCGTCAGCCCCCTCTTCATCGCCTCTGAGAGCCTCCCCCCCGTCGCAGCGTCGCGCCCATCCTCTGCGACGAAAACCGCCCCACCGTCACCGGCAACGCTCGCGAGCTTTGTCATCGCGGCAAACGCGCGGCAGAGCGTCTCGACAAATACCGGAGTGATCTCCCCCGTACGCGCGAAATGAAAGACCGCGTTGCCTTCTTCCTCAAGCGACACCGGCCCGCGCACGCCGTCGGTCCCCTGCAGGCACACGCGCCCCTTGAGTATCGCCCTTCGCACGTCCGCTGCGTCGCGGCTCGCGCCAAGCGCCTTGTGCGCGACCGCGGCCTTCTCGACATCTACGAGGACCGGGCCGGAGATTGCATCAAACACTTTCTTTTCAAACGCGAGGTGCAGTACCTCGACGCCTCCGTCTTCAAGCGCTGACGCGTTTAGAAACGCAAACTCCGGGTCGACGAGCCACCCTCCCTCCGGGAAAGACCCCACAAGCACGACGCCGCGATGCTTTAGCGCCTCGATGGCGCGCGCGTGTCTTGTCAGGAGTCTTTCAAATGCCGCCCCGCCGCTTACCATGATATGACCTCCGGGAAAATGGGCTCCTCAGGGAGCGTCGTATTATACGGCCTCAGACGGCTCCTGCAACGCCGGCAAGGCGATTTTCCTTGCGCCGGAGGCCTTCGCCGCTACTTTTAGTAGCGTTTGACAGCCGACTGGAGGAGAGCGTGGATGGAAACGAATAAATCGGGGCACAAGATCTTTTACGCCGACTACACCTGGCCGGAAATAGAGGGGCTTGACAGGAAAAACGTCGTCCTCGTCCTGCCGACGGGCTCAGTCGAACAGCACGGCCCGCACCTGACGCTGGCGAGCGACGCCACTCAGGCGGAGGCGTTTGCCCGCCTGGCCGCGCTCGAACTCACCGACGCTATCGTCCTGCCCGCCATCTGGTATACGACGTGTCTCGACACGTCCAACTACCCCGGCACCATCAGCCTTAACCCGTCTCTCGTCGTCGAGATGGTCTGCGGCATCATCACTTCGCTCTATCGCAACGGCTTTCGCAAGCTCGTCATCGCAAATGTCCACGGAGCCGCCAAGGGCGTCTTGGAAACGGCCGTCCGCGAGTTTCACGCGCGCATGGCGTCATCCGACAGGCAGTACAACGACGATTTCTTCATTCACGTCCACCACGTTTACATGCCCGCGGCGCAGTATCTCGACTCCATCGCCGAGGGCAAGGACTGGGGTCACGCATGCGAGATGGAGACGTCGGTCGACCTCTACCTTAATCCCGAGCGGGTCAATATGGACCTCGCCGCGGAGGAATACATACCTTGGAAATACGGCGTGCCGTGGTACGTCGGCGACATGCAGGCCGTCGATAAGACCGGCATACACGGCGCGGCGAATACGGCAACCGCCGAGAAGGGCGAGAAGGTCGTCGCGGCCATCGTCAAGGGCCTCGTCGAACTCCTCAAAGGCCTCGGCGCGTAGCGGCGGCTATCGCGCTCAGGGATTACTGCACGAGCGGCAGTTCTTCCTTCTCGTACGGGCGGCCGCCCTTCAATATCGAGTCCGTCGAAGGCAGTTCGCGCCCGTCCGGACTCGCGTCCTTCGTCACTATCTCGACGGCCTTCTCAAACCCGTAGTCGCGTATGGCTTTTATGATCTCTTCTTCCACCACAGGCAGACGCTCGACGAACCACTTGTTGGTGTCGACGGTCTGCTTGAAATCAAGCGCCACAAGCCCGCCTTCGATATAGCCCCTCACGTCGCACGGCACACCCGCTCGTGCCAGCGGGTCGCCCGCGGTAAACTCAAACGCGCCGTCCTTCTTGCGCAGCCGGGCGGTCTTTGCCTTGTCGTCTATTTCGAGGTACTCGCGCACGAGCTTGAAGCGCCCGGTCACCCAGTCAGGCGTCGACTCATACGTCAGGACGCTCAGGTCCCGCGCTTCGGGAAATTCAAACGCCATCGTCCCGAACTTCGCGCGAAGCACCTTCTCGAGCCCCTCGGCGCAGCGCTTGTAGGTCGCTTCCTTCCAGCCGTCTTCCTTGACCTCGACCTGGACGGATCGCGCCGTCACCCCAAAGAGCTGCTCGGAGTCACTCCTGCTCGCGTTTATGAATCCCTCTATCCTGAGCGTACCAAGCGGCCACTTATCTTTCGGAGCCAGCACTTCTTCGCCGCTCAGGAAGCGGCCCTCGCCCTCGGCTGATAGGTTCTTAGCGGTCAAACCTTCGGCGAGGACCGTCTCAAGTACCACTGCACCGGACGCGTCTGTCACCTTCCATACGACCGGCATCACCGTCTCTTCGCCAAGCGTGGCCGCAAGCACCATCTGCTCCGCCCCGGAACCGTTGGTAATGGAGTACCGCATGGGCAGACCGGCGGACTGTTCGACGACTCTCACCGCAGGCGATATCGAAAGAACCACTGCACCGGACGTCGTATCCGACGAGGCCGTTTCCTGCCCGAGTACCGGCCCGGACAGCACAAGGAAAATCGCTACGCAAAGGATTGCCCTGACTTTCATCTCGCATACCCCCAGTGGGTCCCAGATATCTCTTAAGCCTCTGACAGTTCGGCCTGCTCTTCATAAGTCTCTTCCGCGCCGCCTGTATCCTCAGGAAGCGCTTTTCGCGCCCGGCGTATCCCGTGCCCGTTGGAAAAAGACACGTGACCTGCGCCAAGGACCTTCTCAAAATCACCCAGAAGTCTCTTAGAGGGGGCTGTCGTGAAGTCCCCGCCCGCTGCGAGTATAACGCTTGCCTCGGCCGTCTCCAAGCGGAAAAAGACCGGCAACATCCCCTTGTGCTTTCTTATCACGCCAGAGACGGCGTCGAGAAGCTCGTCGCTCAGCCCCGCGGCCGAGAGCGTGACCATGACGCGCCTGGCGAGTTTCGCGTCGGCCTCCTCCACAGGGATGACCTCGCTCACCTTGATATTGGGCATCTCGCGCGTCAGGTCCAGCCGCCCCTTGACGAATACTATCCTGTCGTCTGCCAGACACTCGCCGAAGATTCTGTATTCACCGGGGAAGATGACCGCCTGCGCCGTCGCGTTGGAGAGGTCGCTTAGCGAAAATGTCGCCATGCGTTCGCCTTTATTGCGCCCGTTCTTGGTGACGGTCTGCTTGACAGCGCTTATCATGCCGCCGACGGTCACCTCGGAACCGTCGCTAAGAGTTGCGAGTTCCGCAATGGGGGCGCTGGAGTACCTCGCAAGAGCATCCTCATGCTCGGCGAGCGGCTTACTCGACATGTAAAATCCGAGCGCGTCTTTCTCGCCTGCGGAGAGTTCGCTGTCGGGCCACTCCGGCACGTCGGGGAGTGACGCCTCGTCGGCGGCCTCATCCAGGTTCGCAAGAGCCCCGAAGAATGTGGACTGGCCGTTTTTCCTGTCGGCCTGAGCCTGAGCGCCCGCCTCC
>CALMGO010000476.1 GCA_937863625.1 uncultured bacterium | reverse complement strand
AACAAGGATGCTTGCGGCGGAACCCCAGTTACCGGCTGAGTCCTGGGCACGGACATATAGAAGCGTGTTTGAACTCCATCCGGTTGTATCGACAGTGGCGCTTATACCCTCGACAGTTGAATTAAACGTACCGTCTGCAGGCTGCATCAGACGCCACGTCCCCGCCCCTATGCGGTACTCAGCGGAGGCGATGGCGGAATTGCCAGTTGTAGAGTCGTCGGCGGTGGCGGTAAGTTCGAGGGAAAGGTCGATGCCTTCTCGTATCTGGGTTGGAACGGTCGCAACGTCACGCAAGATGGGCCCGTGAGTGTCGGCATTCTTCGTGTATACGCCGGAGGTCACCACGCTGTCGCCCATGCCGGCCTTATAAGCAACCGCCTTGAGCGTAGTGGTGGCGGTGAGGCGAACGGGGGCGGTGTAGAGGTCGCCGTAAGAGGATGTCGGCGTCGCACCGTCCGTCGTGTAGCGGATGGAAGCGCCAGCCGTGGGGCATGTAATCACCACATCGACTGCGCCGTCAAACGCTCCGGGGACCGGGTCAAACTGTGGAGCGGCAACCGGCTCACTCATTGAGGCTTCGGCAGTATTGCCGTAGACGCCCATATTGATGCGGGTGCCGTTGGGAGCGGGTTCATTGGAATATGCGAAGGCCGGGTCGCCGGCATCTATACAGGGGCTGTGGACGGAGTCGACGACCCACGCGCCGCTGCCACCATTTCCAGCGGGGTCCCATCTGCCGGTTGTGGAGCGGAGATGAAAGTCACTGCCGCCGGCAAAGAGGGGGTTGGCGTGGATGACACCGTCTCCCCAGTCTACAGTAGTTCCTGTGTCACTCCATCCGTTGCCGATGTTGGTGTAGGAAACGGTGACGACCAAGTCAGGAGATGAGTTGTAGAAGCGGTACTCGAGAATCTGGTCGCCCCATTTGTCATACACGATACAATTTGTAATCGTCGGGGCGCCATCTCGCACATAGATGCCACCGACCTCGGTGTCCATTTTGGCGTAATTGTCAGCGATCGTATTACTGATGATATTCGGGGAGACGCCGATGCAGGCGATGCCGGCGCCGGGGAGGGAGTAGTTTTCGGCGATGAGGTTACCGATGATATCGCCGGAGCCGGCCAATATGCCGCCGCCATTGGCATGGTCGGCGGAATTGCCAACTATTACATTACCCTCAACTACGCCGGAACCTGCCTGGATACCGCCGCCGCTATAAGGATACGCCGAGTTGCCAGTGATACGATTATTTCTAATGACGGCGGCTGAAGCCCCACAGGCAATCCCTCCTCCGCCGAGAGCGGAGTTGTACTCGATTCTGTTGCGCTCTATGAGAGGCGCGCCACCTTCGCAATAAATCCCTCCTCCCGCTCCAGCGCCGGCTTCGTTACCGGTAATGACGTTGGCGGTGATGGTAGGGGAAGACTCATAGCAGCGAATCCCGCCGCCAGGCTCAGGGAAGAGTTCAGACGAATCCGAGGCGGTGCCGCCGTTGGTGATGGTGAAACCGGTCAGAACGCTGCCAGGCCCTTCGCCGGTGACAAAGGTCACGGCCGCCTTGTCGGCCTTGCCACCGTTGATAACGGTGGCGGCGACGACGGCGGGGTCGTCGGGATCAGTGCTCGTGAGGGTGACGGCCTTACCTTTGAAGTCGATAGTTTCGTGGTATATCCCCGGCGGGACGACAATGGTGTCTCCATCGTCGGCGGCGTCGATTTCGGCCTGTATGACGTAGTCGTCACCCTCCACGTATATTCCTGATATGAAGGCGCTGTGCTCCATGTCATCCTTGTCGGCGACGGCTCTGAGCGTGGTGGTCGCCGTCAGGTGAACAGGGGCGGTGTAGATCGTGGCCGACGAGGGGTCAGGGGTCGTGCCGTCGGTCGTGTACCAGACGGTTGCGCCGTCGGTGGCGCAGGTGATTGTCACGTCGACAGAATCCGAGAACCAGTGTGGTGCGGCCGGGGTGAACTCGGGCGCGGCGACCGTGTCCACCGGCTCCGCAAGACACTCAGAGCAGAGGAGGTATGAGCATGCCAACAGGGTGACCAAGGCAAGAGTAGAGGTTCTCATAACTGTGCCCCCGAAACAAGACGCTTATGACAGAATCGCCGTCGTATTCATGGGAGTGCCCGGATGTCTCAGGAATGCGAGGTCTTCAGTTCGACACCTTCTGATACATTTTAGACGCTCAGGAGGCACTCGTACAGCACTGAAATACACTCAATTTCTCGCAAACGCAAATAATCCGGGGGGAGAGGAAAAGCAATGCGGAATGATGACCCTACTTCGCTACTGCCCGCCGCAGGCGGGCAAGTCCTCCCCCGATTGGTCGGGACGTTGCGCAGAGGCGAGGTAAACATGCGCCCCCACGGAGGCGGGATAGGAGGAGATCTCCAGGGAATCAAAGGCGAGGCGAGGGGCAGGCACGGGGGCCTGCCCCTACGGAAGCGGGATTGGGCGACGGTTGAGGATTTGGGCTACCGGTCAGGCGCGGAAGGGATATAATCGCAACGTCTCCATAATGCGGGGCGCAGAGCGGGCGCCGACATGGCAAAATGACGGCAAAATGAGCGGAGGGACGCGTGAAACTCGAAACAAAGGTGGGACCTCTCACACTTCGCAATCCTATCATCATGGCGAGCGGGACATTCGGGTATGGGTGGGAGTTCAAGGACTTTCTCGACTACGAGACGCTCGGCGGGGTGATTGTAAAGACAGTCACATTCAAACCGAGGAAGGGCAATGCCCCTCCGAGGACGTGCGAGACGGCAAGCGGGGTCTTGAACGCCATAGGGCTTCCAAACGGGGGCATGGAGCAATTTCTTCGGGTAGGGCTGCCGTATCTTTCGAAACTGCCGACGTGCAGGATTGCAAGCATTGCGGGCGATACGCCGGAGGAATTCGCCAAGCTGGCGGGGGGGATAGAGGCCAACGGCGAAGTGGATGCGTTTGAAGTGAACGTATCGTGCCCGAACGTGAAAGAAGGGGGGCATGCGTTCGGGAGCGACGCGTCGGCGACGCGCAAAGTGGTGGAGGCGGTGAAGGCGGCGACGAAGATACCGATAATCGTGAAACTGACGCCGAACGTGACGTCGATTGCCGAGGTGGCAAAAGCGGCGGAGTCTGGCGGCGCGGATATCGTAAGCGGGATAAATACGCTTTTAGGAATGGCGGTCGACTGGCGCAAGGGATGCCCGGTGCTTGGCAACGTGACGGGGGGCCTCAGCGGGCCGGCGATAAAACCTGTGGCGCTCAGGATGGTGTGGGAGATGGTGAAGGCGGTCAAGACAGACGTCATCGGGATAGGCGGGATCGTGACTGCAGACGACGTGCTTGAATTTCTGACGGTAGGGGCGCGGGCGGTGCAGGTCGGCACGGCCAATCTCGTGGAACCGAAGGCATGCGAGCGGATTATAAACGAGCTCGGGGAAGCGCTGACGTCGAGAGGGTTTGACAGCGTCGATGCGGTAATCGGGAGACTGGCCCTTCCGGCGTGCGACAGCCGTGCAGCGGTGAAGTAGATGAAGGTCGGCAGGGCAGGCAGGTTGGGGCTGGGCATCGTTCTTGCCGGGTACGCTCTGTGGGCGTCTCTGTGGGGACTGGGCGGATATGCGCTGATCGACCCTGATGAGCCGCGGTACGCGCAGGCGGCGGTTGAGATGGCGGCAAGCGGGGATTATCTCGTGCCGATGGTTTCGGGGGAAGTGAGGCTCAACAAGCCGCCGCTTTTCTACTGGCTGGAGGTGGCGGCGGGTGCGGCGCTGGGGGGGCAGAGCGAGGCGGCGTCACGGCTGCCGAGCGCCGTGGCCGGACTGGCGATAGCATTTATAGTATTTCTTCTGGC
>CALMGO010000475.1 GCA_937863625.1 uncultured bacterium | reverse complement strand
CGCCGCTCATAAACTCGGCGGCGGCAATGTAATCGGGGTAGCCCAGAAGCGCGCTATCGCAGAACCAGTCGGAACCGAAACCGACCGGCAGAACTGCCGGAAGAGTAAGGTTGAACACGAAAGCAAGGGGACTGGCTATGGGGTCGCCTGGGCCGTCGTTGATATCGGGGTCATAGACTGAGGCGATGACGGGTTCGAGTCCGGAGGAATCGGGACCGCCGTCAAGGTTGACGTCAAAGACGTTCTTGAGGAACCCGAAACCTGACGAAGGCGCATGGTTGGGGTCATAGGTGAAATCCCAGCCGGTGAGAGCCGCGTCCACGCCGCCTGCAGACACAAACTCGATGTCCTCAACGACCGAGGGAATGCTGAAGAAAATGTCGCTTATAACTGGCGCGTCCGGAATCACAGGCGAGTCAGTTCCTGTGACGGCCGGGGAGGTATTGGTCACCGTGAAAGTCAAGACATCACCGGACGCCGACAGTGTTACGACGAAGTCGAACACTGCGGTAGCCACCTCCCCGCCGCTTAAGAGCCCGAGGTCTCCGTAGGTCTCGTCGGTGCTGATGGCGCCGGTGCCACCTATGTAGACCGGGCACGCAAAAGCAGTCGCAGACACTGCAAGGACGAACACCGCCATCGTAAACAACTTTTTCACTGACATCTCTACTACCTCCCCAAATTGTGTCGGCCCAAGTGAACCGTTAGTCTCGTAGGCGGAGCGTCAGAAACCTCCAAAAGCGAGGTCGCGTGACGCTCACGCCTGACCGGGGTAAAACTCTAAGGGGTTACGAACCTGGGCGGCGCCATAAACTCCAGGGCGACACACGCATGTTCGACCTCTTTTAGATTTTCAACCCTGCATACCCTGCCGCGGGCTTCAAGACGCCGCGACGAGGTAAAACCGTACTTCGCCAGCGGCATCGAGATCTCCACGTCGTAGATGGAGCCTTCAGCAACTGCGGTTTTCTCGTCACTGTCGAAGAGAAGGCCGCCGGTGCTGATATTCTTGGTATAAAAGAACTTTTCCTCGACGGCCTGCAACGCTCCGGCGAGCGACTTGAGCCGGATTTTGAGCGCCACATCCAGCCGCGGCCACTTTCGTCTTTCTTCTTTCTGGCCCACTTTTTCCTCCGTGCCGGGACGGGCGTTGGCCCCGATCCCCATTGGGAGACCTGTAACCTTAACGAACGGCAAAACCCTCCGAGAGTCTGCCGGACGGCGAGATTACAAGCGCGTCCCTGATCCCCTGTTTTTCCGTTCTTTCAAGCGCCCCCGCGAGGGCGTCGATTACTTTTTCTGAAAGGTGCAGGTCGCCGACCGAGCCGCTGACGACAAGGCGTACGGTTCTGCCCGTGGAAAGAACCACAGGAACCTCCGACGTGGCGAGCGAAATGGATACGGAACATTCGCCGGCGGAAACAAGCGGCTCGGCTACACCATCGACACGGACAACGGCGGATGAAGCGCCGATCGCCTCAAGCCACGGCGCCATGGCGCGCGAGATATCTTCAGAAGATGCGGCCTGGCTCAGCCAGAAGACAGTGTTTTTCTCGGCAGCCGCGCGGCGTTCATGCGCACTGACGCGCAGGCCTTCGCCAAGACGGCGGAAGAAATGAGCAAGTTCGTGCGCCCCGATGAAGCGGACGGCCGCAATGGCCGCGAGGCAGACGAGCCCGAGGACAACGCCAACGAGGAGGCTGCCCGCTGTGGCGAGAACAAGGGCGCCAAGTCCGAGCATGAGGCAGGCCGAGTAAAGCACGAGCACCGCGTCACGGTGTGAGAAACCCATATCGAGCAGGCGGTGGTGGATGTGCTCCCTGTCGGCCTGTGAAACGGGAAGGCGCCGTGATACGCGCCTCAGGATCGCCAGCAGCGTGTCCATGATAGGCAGGCCAAGAGCCAGAATCGGGATCAAGAGAGCAAGGGTGGCGTGGCTTTTGAGCGAGCCGGCCATGGCAAGTATCGCGATGAGGTATCCAAGGAGAAGGCTGCCGGAGTCACCGAGGAACATAACGGCCGGGTGGAAATTGTACATCAGAAAACCCACCACGCTCCCGAGGACCGCCGTAGCGGCAAGCGCAACGGCGAATTTGGAGTACACCGCGGCCAGAATGAATATCACGGCGCCAGCGAAAAAGGCTACACCGCTTGCGAGTCCGTCCATGCCGTCGACGAGGTTCATCGAGTTGATGCAGGCGACAAGCCAGAACCAGGTAACGGGAAACGAGAGAACTGACGCAAGAATGGGATTGGTGACAAAGGGGACATCGACGCGCAGGCCGGTGCTGTAGCACGCGACTACCGCGAGCGTCTGAAAGGCAAGTTTGATGCGAGGCCTGACTCCGCGTATATCGTCAACGATGCCGAGGCCGAGTATGATGCCGAACCCCAGCGAAAACCCGACGACCTGAGCGGGCGTGGCCATCACGCTGGAAGCGACGCCGGGACTAAGGAAGTAGTAGAGAATGACCGCGAGAAAGATGGCTACGCCTATGACGAGGCCGCCAAGACGAGGGGTAGGACGCGTGTGAATCTTGCGCCGGCCGTCAGGACGGTCGACCGCGCCGATTCGCACTGCGACGAACCTCACGGCGGGGGCAAGAAGCACTGCGGCCGTAAAAGCAAGGCAGAACATGATTGCGTAAGCTACAAGCATCCCTTCTCCGTCACCAAAACACCGTGTATGAACAACTTCAGGCAGACTGAGGGAAGTCCATCCCCGACGTAAGCGCCACACTGCCCACTTCATCCTTAGCAAAGGGTGTGCCACAGACAAGCGCACACCACGTCCGCGCCCCTTAATACTTAAACCGCCATACAATAAGGAGTTAAGCACGATAGATGTCGGGATAGAATCCCTCTTTGGGCCACGAGCTCTAAACTGGCACCAGGCAGCTATTCACAATGAAACAGGCGTGTTTCAGCGTGAAACAGACGAAGTCTTTAGTGGCCGCAAATAGACGGGGACGCATTTGGCCGTTTTGGCCGGTTGCACTGGCGTCACTGTGGCGGAGACAGAAGGGGACGCGCCGCCGAAGTATTTGCCGAAAGCGAGGACAAGAGGGAAGAGATGACTTTCTCCGTGAGCACCGGGCGCTGGTCTGGGGGGAGGTCGGCGAGCAGCAGCAGGCCGCCGGCCATTTTCTGATGTCCGCCTGCGAAGCCGTGTTTGCCGATGGCACGGCGGAGAATGCGGCCGGCGTCTTTTCTGGCAGTGAGGGTCCGTAGCGAAAAGTAGAGGTTCTGCTTGTAAACGCCGGTGCTAACAGCCCAGCGGAGCCCGTCGAGAGCGGCTACGTAGTCGGCGACGACGCTGACATATTCGGGAGTCGGGACATCGCCGAGATCGGCATGAATGCAGTTGCCGTAAATAAGAGCCGAATGGACCGCGCGGTGCACGACCTGGTAATACTCTTCAGGAAGGCGCGGATGAGTGATGCCGGAGAGAGTGCGGTGATTGGCGAGATTGAAGAGCTCCTTGTAGGCGTCGATGTCGCGCTGGGCGGCCTCGCGCCCGAGGTCTAGGGTATCGGTCTTTATACCGAAAAAAAGCGCGGTGGCGATATTGGAGGGAGGCTTTATGGACGCGGCTTTGAGCAGTTCGTAGGCAAGCGTCGAGGTGGCGCCGCATTCCTTGTCGACGATACGGAAGGGGCAGGCGAGCGAGGCGCGGCGGAGGCGGTGATGATCGACGACGCCGGTGGGCGTCTGTCCCGCAGGGAGGCGGTTGTTTCCTGCGGAGGGCTGGGTGTCGACAAGGACATAGGCGCGGAACCGGCGCAGGTCGACATCGGCTATGTTGTGGACTCGCAGGTGCAGGAGCGAGACCATCTGGCGGTTTTCAGGGCGTGTGAGAAAACCTGAATAGACTATCGCCGCCGGGATACCGACGACCTTGTTTATGAGCAGCCGCATCGCCGCCGCAGCGGCGATGGCGTCGGGATCGGGATTGTCATGAGTGAGCACGAGCGCACGCCGGTAAGGAGAGAGCGCCTGCGCGAGGGCGACGACATCCTGCTGCGTGACGACAGCCAGCTTTATCCCCCTTTCAAGGCAGACAGCACGCTACCCGAAGAGCATTTTGGCGCGGAAGTAGACCAGGAAGAGAGAACGCATGACGGCGAGCTTGGCGTCGTAGGCAAAATCGGCAAGCGTGGTATTCTCCCTGAAATACTTGCCCTCGTAGGGCAGAACGACGAGGCTGGTCTTGATATTGGGCGCGATGCCGGTGGGAATGGAGTTATCGCGGCATGCCTCGTACATGCGGCGGTAGACCTTGAGCATGTCCTGATAGTCGGGCGAGGGGGATTTTTCGAGGTCTGTGCCAATGACGGGGCGAAAGACGCAGATCGTGGGGAATGCGCCGACACCGGTGATGTAGTCGATGCCGGCAAAAGTATCCTCAATGGGCTCGATGCCCGCGATGATCTCGCCGGAGTTGCGTCCCTTGCCCATCTTCTGCGTAGTGTATTCCAAGGCATCGAAGAAGGCCTGCTGAGTGAGGTGTTTCTGCTTTCCGGGGCAGACCTCGGCAAAGACCTTCGGATTGTGAAACTCGTAGCAGAAGGAAAAGTGGTCGGCACCCGCGTTTATGACGGAGTCGTATTTGGAGAGGTCCTTTTGGGGAGGGGCCTGAACGCCGACAAGGAGTTTGGTTCTTTTCTTGACGGCCTCAACGAAGGGGAGAATCACTTCCAGGGCTTTCCCACCGTAGTATCCGACGTTGAAGTGGCAAAAGGTGGTGCCTTCGGCCTTTGCCGCCTGGCAGACCTCGACGATCTCGTCAACAGTGGGGAGCGCGTCGTTGGAGACGTTGATGCCGGTGGCGCAAAAGCGGCAGTTGACCCGGGGGGTCATTTCCCAGAAGCCGCAGACACGCGTGGGATAAAACCCGAGCGTCGTGCCTTGCATGGAACCGACCTGCGTCATCGGACGACCCTTTGAAGTGTTACGGCCGTACCACTGGGGGCGCCCCGCAAGTCGGGCCTCTGCCAGTTCAGCATTGCCGCGGCAGACGAAATACTTCCCGCCACGGTGGATAAGTTTGAACGGGGTGTCCTGGACGAAGGGCTCGAGGACAGGGATATTGGCATAGAGGTCGTCGGGAAGAATCATTTCAAGACCGGAGCCGAGGCCGGCCCGAACCTTCATGATGCCGCGGCCGTCCTTGTCCATTTCGCAGGAGGGGTCGATCTTAATGCCCCTGCAGAAGAGTTCGAGCTTGAGTTTTCCCGGATTAATCGGTTCCATTTGTCACCCTTGTCGTAAACGAGGATCTAAAGCCCGCTAACACTTTTGAGTATTTTCGCCCATGCGGGGGCGAGAGACGCCTTTATGATAACATCAAGGAGCACGAGAGAAAAGCCCACAGCGGTAAATCGGAGGACGCGGGGCCACTTGGCGCGGTATCGGGTGGCGACGCCGATGGCGGCCTCGGTGAGGGCGGTGGCGATGATTATGTAGCCGACAACGCGGATGACCGCGTATGGCTGCCAGGCAAGAGCGGCTGTGCAGATCGGCCGTGCCGAGGCGGCGATAAGCACGGCGACGTAGAAATTCATGTAGTTTAAGAGGACAGCCCCCATGAAGAGAGCGCCGAGGCCGGCGGTAACGAACGCAAGGGCCGCGAAGACGAGAAAGTCGCGAATGTGGTCGGGGAGAAAGGCGCGCGGGGAAGATTCCTTACCCTGGCCGGTGGAGACCCACGAGAACATCTCTTCGGAGTATTCAGCGGAACGGAATATGGTCTTTTCAGCGCGTTCCGGGAAGAAGGTAGCCGCGGCGATGACAGCCTGGGACAGGAAAAGCGCCCAAAAGAGGATGAGGATCACGGCGCGGCGGCTGCGCCCGGCGGAGACGAGGTTCACAAAGAAAGGGTAAATGGCGAGGGTGTTCAGCACCGGGAGTATCCAGCGGTTGCCGATCAGGACACCGATGGCGACTGAGCCGAAGGCGGCGACAAAAGCGGTAAGAGCAACGCCTTTGGCGCGAGTACGACGCCCAGAGGTATTGGCATAACTTTCGAGCATTATTTTACCAGGTACGCGATTATGAACGCCACCTGCGCCGCCATCATCATCAGATACATATGCGTCCACGAAGGATGATTCTCGGTGGTGGCGAGGGCGTCAGGGTCTTTGAGGATAAGATAGTTAACGTATACGCCCCAGGCCGCAAGGGCGAGGCCGAAGACTGTGAGGAGAACGGGATTTCCCGTGAGAACGTTCTGGAGGTGACCGCCGGAAAGAAACGATAGATTGGCGCCTATTGGCATCAAGAGAAACGGCAGCACAAACGAAGGGGCGATGACGTAGGCGGCCTTGCGGACGCCGTACTTGATCGGAAGCGTGATGCAGCCGCCCTTTTCGTCGCCCTCCATGTCGGCGAAGTCCTTGGTGGAGGCGGCGCCGAGGAGGAAGAAGAAGAACACGCTTCCGATGTACCAGGACTCGGCATGCCAGATGGTCTTTGCCGCGGACCAACCGCAGACCTTGAGCAAGAGTCCGCGCGGGACGGCGATGGTAAAGTTGGCGGCCCAGCCCCAGCGCTTGGTTCGGGCGGGCGGGACGGAGTAAATAATTGTGAAGACTGCGGCAATCGCGGCGATTACGAAGCACTGAACGTTTACGGCCAGCGCAAAGGCCATTGAGACAACATAGAGCAGGAATGAGACCCACTTGGCCTCAGATATGGACATGCGCCCTGAAGGGATCATTCTCTTGGGCTTGTTTATGATATCGAGCTCAAGGTCGTAAACCTGGTTTATCCCGTTACTTGCAGCATTGAGAAAGGCCGCCATCATGGAGCCGAGAAATATATTGACGGCGACGGCGACCCATGAGGTGGACCAGTTTTCACCGGCCGCGCCGAAGGCCGTGAGACCGCCAGAGATCATGCCTATGGCAGGAGGCAGTAGAGTGAAGGGGCGCGTGAATTCGTAGTAGGTTTTGAGGCGACCGGTAATGCCGTAAGCGGAATCTGACATGAAGGCTTCCTGTTACGAGGACCTGAATACTAAAGCGAGCAAGCCTGCGGCGACGCCGCCGACGAGAGTATTGAGAAAATTCAACAGCTCGTTATTGAGGCGGTTGCCAACCGAGGCGACGGCGCCAAGTATACTCTCAAAGGTCGTCCCGATAAAGGCCCCAATCGTGACAAAAAGGATTCCCTGCACGCCGTAGAGTCCGAAGGAGGCCCCGAGGACGCCGATGAGCGCGCCTGCGGCGAGGCCCGCGAGAGTGCCTTCGACGGAGACGGCGCCGTCGGTGCCGACGGGGACGGGCTTCAGGGTAGTGATGAGAAAGGGGTGCTTGCCGTAGAGCTGGCCGATCCC
>CALMGO010000474.1 GCA_937863625.1 uncultured bacterium | reverse complement strand
TGAGACCATCCTGCAATCGGCACCGGAAACAGAAACCTTAGGGGCATTATGCCCCCCTTCCTCCTGCGCTCGCGGTGCGCCGCATTTCGTGAGACCATCCTGCAATCGGCACCGGAAACAGAAACCTTAGGGGCATTATGCCCCTCTCCCTCCTGCGCTCGCGGTGCTCGCGGTGCGCCGGACTTCGCGTACGCCGTCATCCGCCCCTCGCAGTTGTATTCGTAAGACTGCACCATTGCTCCATCATCCGCTTTGGTCAAGGCGCCATTGGGGTCGTACTCGTACGTAGTCGTCACGCCTCCCGTCGTCTCTGACGTCAGTTGATCCCCATTATTGTATACGTACAAGGTGTCAGTTCCGCCTAAAGTCTTTTTCGTCCTGTTGCCCGAGGCGTCATAGTAGAAGTACTGGCTGTAGGAGTTACCACCCGTACGGACTTCACCTGTCAACTGATACGCATCGTCGCAAGCGTAGGCGGTATCCGCGCTTCAGAATAGAATAAGGCGTCCCCGAAATTCCGGCGTCCTTGCTCATTCAGCGCGCAATGCGACCACTTTTTGGGAGAATCTCCCGACCAAGCAGTGCAATGTCCTGTTCTGTCTTGCCGGACACATCTACGTCGGATGCGCCGATGTCAAATACTCTTCCATCAGTCAACACTACCAGTCTGCGCGTTGCGCCATCGCCACGGCGCTTGCCTACGATAAAAACCTGTGATGAAGCGGGCAGAGATTCTGCATCTCGGGAAATATCGTATTCGTCAAGCAATGCACTAACGGCCTGAGAAGGTGGCCCGCTGAGCGAGGTGAGGTCGCGTACGTCCTGGGAGTCGAAATAGGGCGTGAGTGCATTCGCAGGCATGATGATATCGCACGGAAACGCACAATCCGCGTCGAGGCAGTATAGCCTGCATGCGACGTACAGCGCAACTGGTCTCTTCTGGTAATCGGGAGTGCGCGCGATACGACGGGGTATGCTCCAGCCCATCGCCACAAACAGAATGAGCGCCGCGAAGCCGATCGCCGCAACGGCCTCACCAATCAGACCGATGGGACACGACCGGGATATCTGCTGTCCCTCTTGCACTGGCAACTAAAGCCCCCAATCCTGCGCGTAGAAGTCCACGTCTCTGAGCGCCGAAGCACTCCTGCCGGAGAACTGCCTCGGCGTCTGACGTGCTGTGTATGGCCGCACCAAGCCGGTCTCATCGACATATCGCCACCAGCTATAGCGGGGCGGTTTGACAGCGAAGACTACCGTGTCTTCGGCCTTCAGGAGATCGGCTGCACTGAGAGGGACATAGTCCAGCAGATATGCGTCGTCAGTATGGCCGGCATCTCCATTGCCAACAGGAGACACTTTCGCCTCAATCCCAAGCTCCGCGGCAACTGCCTCGGCAAGCGATATAAGGGAGTCCTGAGTGATTAACTCATCCAGGTCTTGCGCGGTATTGCATCGCCGAAAGAACTCCAAGGTTAGCCTGTGCACAAAACTACTTTCAGGTGAAGGCGGGAACGAGCCGCCCTTCGGGGACCACGGATAAATCGGCAGAAGTAGCGCAAGAAGAATTACGAACTCCGTCAGCCACACTGTCCTGACCAACAGGCGCACGCGGCGGCTCGTGACGCTCGCTTCACAGACGGACATCATGGAAGTTGCCCCTGGAACAGCCTCTTTATTTCGGAAGGTACGGTTTTAGGCAGTGGCACCCAATTTCCATATGTGATTTGTCCCCAGACAGACATGTGACCATCAACGTCTATCTTCATGTGCCAGTTCCAACAGCCATATATCATGGCAGGAAATGGTTTCTGACTGTCAGATCCTTTCGAACAAGTGACACAGGTCCAGAAATCCTCTTGAACCCATTCAAAGCCAAACGCACAAGAATCGAAACCAGGCTCATCAGTCAGTTGCGCAAACACCGCGCCACGAGTCCAAGGGGTCTGATGTGGGTAATACGGACGAGACTCCTTTGTCTCATCCCTGTGCCAATCTTCGATATCATCTGGCCATGGTATGCCATAAACCCAATCTTTGGACACGTGACGTTTAACAGCCTGGATGAATTTGATCTCTGTGCATGAGCCATCGTCGCAAGGAACATAATCCATGGTAATGTCCAGCTGAGGAGTATCCCAAGTATTCGTCGAATCACCCATGAGCGGACCATGGAACAACCGGTAGTGATCAACAGGGCCTCCGACAAGGCCAAGCGGGTCTGTGTGCTCAAGTGGCCTGTACTCTACATAATTGTATAGGTTCAGGCCGCCAGCGGTGGCTATCGGGTCCCTTGCCAGAAACCTCCCCCCACCGTCATAATACCTTGCGCGGTAGTAGTACTGTGCGGATTCTTCGTCGTATTCTCTCGCCGTATATGTGTACCTGTTCTGGACATTCTGTGTCCATGCGC
>CALMGO010000473.1 GCA_937863625.1 uncultured bacterium | reverse complement strand
CAGGGATGGCGGCGGCTTCGTCGGGCTTAACGTCGGCGACAAACTTGGCGAACTCCTCTTCAAGCAACTCATCCTTGGATTTAAATCGGGGGATAAGGCCGAAAATCTTTTCGAGAATCTCGCGCAAGGTCAAACGGCGGTCAACGGCGGCGGCCTTGCGCAATTTGTCGAGGCTGTAATACTCCTCGGGCTTGTCGAATACCTCACGGTTGACGTAGTCGATGACGTAATCCCACTGTCCGGACTCGACGGCGGCGACGATAGTGTCATCGTGGCGCACAGTGTCCTCGAACTTCTTGAAGAACATGCGGTCGATTTTCATGCCGTCGAGGCCGATGGTCTCCTCCTTGATGGAGGCGATGATGTCTCCGCCGAGGTGGTCATACGCGCCAAGAGTGACCACCGGCGGGCCGGAACCAGAGTCCTGGCCACCGTTGCCAGTGGGCTTTGGGAGTTTTATGACCTCGTCGTAGTTGAACTCCGTCTCGAAGTACTCGCAGTTGGCGAAGAAGTCGAAGAGTTTGAAAGCAGTCTTTTGCGGCTCCTTCACACCATCTTTGAGGCTGTCGTCAAAGAACTGGTCGAGGAAGTTGTGCCGGCGGGTGCCTCGCCCCTTTATCTGGATGAAATCGGTCGGGGAGAAAATCGGTCGAAACAAACCGAGATTCAAAATGTCAGTGCAATCGTAGCCGGTCGTCATCATGCCGACAGTCACGCAGACGCGGGCTTTGCTGGTCCTGTAAGAGGGGAGAAAATTGGCAGAGCCGAGGAGAGTATTATTGGCGAAATTGACGGCGAACTGCTGAGCGTCGGTTATCTGCGAAGTAACCTGCACGGCGAAATCGGACTGGTATTTGCCGGGAAACATGCGGTCGGCCATCTGGTTCAAGATCTGGGCCAACTTGGTGGCGTGCTTTTGGCTGACGGCAAAGATGATGGATTTGCCAATCTCGGCGGTGACGGGATCACGGAGAGCATTTTCGAGGAAGGTCCTGCAAAGAAGTTGGTTGGTGGCGTCGGCGAAGAAGCGTTTCTCGAACTCGCGCTGCTTGAAGGCCTCCTCGTGGTCATCGCCGGTGTCATCAGTAAACGAGACGACGAAACCCTCATCGGAGAGGAGGCCGGTGGTAATCTCGGTGCGGGCGTCCACAACTGTGGGGTTCACCAGGTAGCCGTCCTTTACCCCGTCGAGGAGAGAATACTGATAGGTGGGGCTGCTGCGGTCACAGCCGAATGTGCGATAGGTGTCGTTCAACAGGCGGCGCTCGGCCTCGCGCGGGTCGCGGGTGGTGGGGTTGGCGCTATCGAAATGCTTTAGATAGTCGCGGGGAGTGGCGGTAAGGCCAAGTTTGTAGCCGACGAAATAGTCGAAAACGGCGCGGGCGTTGCCGCCGATGGAACGGTGGGCCTCGTCGGAAATGACGAGGTCGAAATCAGTCGGGGAAAAGAGGGACTGGTATTTGTTGTTAAAAAGGAGCGATTGAACGGTGGTGACGACAATCTCGGCGTGACGCCAGTCGTCGCGGCTCTCCTTGTAAATCACGGTCTGGAAGTCGGCGGAGAGCAACGCGGTGAAGGCCTTTTTGGCCTGATCCTCCAACTCGAGACGGTCCACAAGAAAGAGTACACGCCGGACATTGCCGGAACGGAGAAAGAGTTTTATGACGGCGGCGGCAGTGAGAGTCTTGCCAGTGCCGGTGGCCATCTCGAAGAGGAAACGGTCTTTGCCGTCCCTGACCGCGCGTTGGAGCGCGTGAACAGCCTTTAACTGATAGGGGCGGAGGAAACGGAGTTTGTTGGCCTGAATGTATGCGGGGCGCTCGGATTCGTTTTGCCAGGCGGCCTCGGCCTGGTAGTTGGGGCGCAAGGTAAGGACGATGTAATCGTCGCCGACATGCTCGTCGATGAGGCGCTGCGGGTTCGGCGTGACCTTGCGGTAGCCGCTGACCGAGTCAGGGGTCGGGAAAGACGTAATGATATATGGGTTGCCGCGTTCGAGGTCCCAGAAGTAGTGCAGGTTGCCATTGGAGAGGATGACGAAACGGCAGTTTTGAGACTTGGCGTATTTGCGGGCCTGCTCCTTGCCGACGAGAGGGGCTTTATCTTCTGATTTGGCCTCAAGGACGATAAGGGGGAAGCCTTTGGCGTCGAGGAGAAGGAAGTCGAGGAAACCCTTGGCCGTCTTCTCGAAGTCGTCACCAAGGGCATCGAGGTCGGATGACTTGAGAGTAACGCTGGGTTCGAGGCAGATATTGGCAGGGGCGCCCGCCTCGGGGAAGAAACGCCAGCCTGCCGCAGTGAGCAGGGAGTTGATTTTTATGCGGGCGGTGGCTTCCTTGGCTGCCATAGAGGTCCTCAGTAAGAGCCAGATTGTTCAAGAGAAAACCATACAAGGGGCGCGGCGGCCTTGGGTTACTCCTTCTCCTCGTCGTCTGCCAAGGCAACAGTCCAGACGCGCTTTAGGGGGATTTCGGCGCGGAGGTCTTCGTCGAGTTTGTCGTAATATGTCAAGAATTCGTCGATAAGATCGTTTTGGTCCCAGAGGCGGACCTTGAAGAAGAGGCGGGGGACTTCACGCGTGACGGACTGCTTGAACCCACCCCAACAGACAAGCAGACCTTGATCGGCTCCGACGTTCTGCATTGTGCCGACAAGCTGGTCGAGAACGGGGCGTTCCAAGGGAGAGGCCTGAGATTTGACCTGTACGCAAATGCGCGGCTGGCCGAAGCCGAGTGTACCAGGGGCGGCGAGGATGTCGATGCCGCCGTCGGCGCCCTCACCTGTATGGTTGGTGGTGAACCCCTGGGCTTTGAGGATGGCCTCGACAAGGTCCTCCATGGCGTGACCGGCGTACCTGCTGGAAATCAGGCGCGCGATATGGTCGCGGCCGATCTGCTCCAGGTCGATGTCGCCGACGGGGTCGTCGTCGCCAGTGTCCTCGGTCAGAAGCTTGGCCTTGATACCAGCGGATTTCCAACCGGTGGCCTTCATGGCGCGGACGCGAGCCTCGGCGTCGTTGCGCTTAATCTGGCCGACGGTCAGGAAGGCGCCAAGAGAATAGAGGATGTCCTGATCGAAATTGGTCCGCGGAATGTCACGTTCGAGCCATTTGACGGTGCGGGAGTGATAGTAGGGGTTCTTGCCCTTGGGCACAAAAGTGTAATCGCCTGTAATCTCTCCGATGTGAATCGTCTTTCGCTTACTGGGGACACAGACCCAGTCACCCGGTGACATGCGACTGACAAAAGACCAAATCTGGCCGGAATTCTGTATGCGATGGGACTGCTTGAAATCGGGGTAGACCTCCGCCAGCACCTCCAAGAGTGCGGCGCGGTCGGGGAGCTTTCCAAGATCGCGGTTGAGACCGTCCCAAGTCAGGTAGATGCGGTTATCCGCAAGGAATTTGCTTTCGTGCTCACAGTGCGAGCCGGACCGATTGAGCCAGAGTGCCATGATGAAGTCCCCTTTGGAGAAAGAGTGAATCCGGGGGAAACGGCGGTGGAAAGGATAACACGATTGAGAGGGGATATCAAGAAGGAAGGGGGGCGGGCGGTCCGCCGTGAGGCGGATTTCGCTGCGCTCAACGCGGGCAGCGGCTGCGCCGACCGTTGTGTTCCGAAAGGCGCAGAAAAGCGGGGACAGGCCCGATCTCCTAAAAGGCACGGAAGGTACAGTGCCAGTCCCCGTTTTTCCAAGGCAAAACCCACCCCTATCCGCCATCAACGGGGACACGGGCGGAGCCCTGGGCGTGTTGAGGGGGGACACTATAAATAGTTTCCCCGGGGGCGCGGGCGCACGCCGTGCGCCCCTGCAAAGGCATGAGCCACATGGAGCAAAGGCAAGGGCGAGGGGCTATGGTTCGATGATGGGGCCGTCGGAGAGGGTGCTGGGCTGCGGGATGGGGGTCTCGATGACGCGCATGGATTTCCAGTGGCCGGCGCGGAAGCGCAGATAGTAGGCGGCGGCCATGACAATTATGTAGAAGGTGGCGACTGCCATGGCCCAGTTGGGACCGAGGTCGAGGACCTCAACGACAATATACACAGGCACAATGAGGGCGAAGACGGAGAGAGCGAGAGTTATAAGCATGACAAAGCGCGTGTCGCCGGCGCCTTTCAAGGCGGAGGTGTAGACGAGATTCACGGAGTCAAAGAGGCTGTAGAAGGCGATAAAACGCAGCATGACGGATGCAATCGGGACGACCGAAGCGATAAAGGCGGCGTGCTCAACAGGGTCTTTGGGCGCGAAGAGCATAACCAGAGGGCGCGGGAAGACGACAAAGAGAACCGCCATCAGGAACATCCAGCCGAAAGTCAGCGTGAAGGCGGAGTGAATCGAACGCTCGGCAAGGTCGCTGCGGGCGGCGCCGATAAACTGGCCGACGATAATCGAGGTGGCGATTGAGAAACCGATCATGGGCAGGAACGCGAAATGATTGATCGCGAAGCCGGCACTCATGGCGGTCATCTCAGAGGCTCCGATGCGGCCAAAGAGCCATATAAACGAAGTCCAGCCGATCATGTCGATGGTCCACTGGAGGCCGTTGGGGAAACCGAATTTCAAGAGACGCCAGAAAAGGCCCGGCTCGATTTTGAAAGTGCGCAAGACATGGTAACTGCGGCCAAGCGGGCCGAAGAGCATCAATGCAACATACGTGAGACAAATCACGCCGCCGGCAGTAACGGTGGCAATCGCGGCACCCTGGATGCCCATTTCGGGGGCGCCCCAATGGCCGAAAATAAGGGCGTAGTCGAGGAAGAAATTGACGGCGTTACCGCCCATCTCAACGAGCATGATGATGGTGGTAAGCCCGAGGCCTCCGTAGAGGGTTGAAAGAGAGGCGGAGAGAAGCGGCATGCATGCGCCGAACATCAGTATGCGGAAGTAGGAAATCTCAAGGGCCATGATGGCGGCAGGGTGGCCGGTGCGGCTCATGATGGGGTCGGCGAATGCGCCGATGCCGGCAAGAACGCCGCCGAAGAGAAGGGCGCAGACGATGCCCTGGGCGATAGCAGGGGCGATGCGGTGGGATTCGCGGGCGCCATAGTACTGGGCGACGAAGGTGCGGGTATAGATGACGACACCGAGAAAGAGGCTCATCATGGTGAAAGCGGTGATGCCGCCGGTCATGGAGGCGGCCATGGCATCAGGGGAATAGTGGCCGAGGAACATGCGGTCGACGGTATGCATGATGGTGGCGCTGGCATGGGAAAGCACCATGGGCAGGGCTACGCGCAGGACGTGGGCGTAGCCGCCGTCGTCGGCTGGAGAAAGTCCGTGTGACATAGAAATAACCGAAGCGTCCCGGAGGTACCGTCAGAAAGGTGAGCACAGACACTTACATCGCCAAGCCCACAACCAGGGGCACGATTGTACTGTCAGGCAAGGCCTTCGTAAAGGACGCTCGAAAGATAGCGTTCGCCGGAATCGGGAAGAATGACGACGATGGTGCGGCCTTCGAAAGCGTCCTGCCTTGCGAGGCGGACGGCGACGGCGGTGGCGGCACCGCAGGAAATGCCTGCGAGGATACCTTCTTCGCGGGCGAGGCGACGCGCGTAGTCAATGGCCTCATCGTCAGTGACGGTCTCGACACGGTCGAGAAGCGAGAGGTCGAGGACGTCAGGGACGAAGCCGGCGCCTATTCCCTGGATCTTATGCGGGCCGGGGACGAGGACTTTCTTTGCGAAGGTCTGAGTCAGAACGGGGCTTGCGGCGGGCTCGACGGCAACGGAGATAATCTGGTGGCCGACAGTGCGCTTTATGTAGCGGGTGATGCCGGTGATGGTGCCGCCTGTGCCGACGCCTGCGACAAGGACGTCAAACGCTCCGCCAGTGTCTTCCCAAATCTCGGGGCCAGTCGTGTGCTCATGGATGGCGGGATTGGCGGGATTTTTGAACTGCTGCGGCAGGAAGAAACGCTTTGGATCGGAGGCCTGCATTTCGGCGGCCTTGTCGATGGCGCCTTTCATGCCTTTGGCGCCTTCGGTGAGGACGAGGTCGGCGCCGAGGGCCTTTAGGACCTTGCGGCGTTCGAGGCTCATGGTCTCGGGCATAGTGAGAGTGACCTTATATCCGCGCGC
>CALMGO010000472.1 GCA_937863625.1 uncultured bacterium | reverse complement strand
CCACGAGCTCGAGCCCCTTCTCTATCCCGCCCATCGTCCAACGGCAGGCCCTTAAGCCCGGACGCGACGAGTACCCCGCCGGCTCCACGATGAGGTCTCCGCTTTCGCTGTCTTCCGAGACGTGTATCACGCCGTCGCCGTACCAGCCGTTTACGCGCATCACTGCGCTGTGTTCGTTCACCTGCATCGCCGTTACGCTGTCGCCGCTTTCGGTCCCGAGCGGCTGAGTCTCGCCGCCCGCGTAGACCAGTTCCAGAACAGCGCCTCCGCCCGCACCCGCCAGTTCCCGCCCGTCCCGCTTGCGCTTTAGCGACGCCAGCACCCCGCCGCGAAATACCGCGTCCAGCGTCTTTGTGTGCACTCTTACTTCCGGCCCTTCGACTATGACCATGTCACACCCCTCAATAATGTCGCCCTGATATGTCCGTCACACTTGCGCCCTCGGTCGCCATTACACCTCGCCTATATCGGCCGCTTCACCGAAAACGGCGTCACCGCAAAGTCAAATTCCCCTATCTTCGTCTGCCCCTTGACCACCGCCCTGGGCGCGTTCGTATCGCCTTCTTTCACCTTGATTACAAACGCCGCCTTCGCCGTCTTGCCCGCCTCGATTTGTACCGTCATCTGCTCAGGCTCCACCGCCAGCCGCCGCTCAGCCGGCTCCCAGCGGATGTCGAGCGTCACGTCTCCCCATGCCGGCGCCGTAAACTCATACTCCTCATCTATCTTTCTCACCTTCACCGTAAGGTCGATGTTGCGCCACCCCAGCGCCTCCTGCGCCATCCCCTCGACTTGTGCCAGTTCCATCGGCGCGGTCTTGCCCGGATAACCGTTGGCATATCCCTCGCCCGACTTCACGATTACAAGTTTGTCTATCTTGTGCCCCTCGACGTCATACGCCGAAAACTCACAGCTCTCGCCGTCAACCGTCACCACGCAGTAATTTAGTTCGCTCAGGCACCTCGCCGTAAAGAAATCCCCCGCGACCGGCCGCGTCGGCGCCCCTCCCCCGCCCGTCACCACATGCGTAATCGGATGCACCTCGCCAAATGCCGAGGCGATTGGAAGCGTCCTCTCGTAATGATGGTCATGCCCCACAAATACCATGTCCACGTTGTTCGCCTGCAGCACCGGCTCGATCGCGTTCCGGATCCCCACCTCGCTGAGGTGCGCCCCCGACGAGTACAGCGGATGGTGAAACGCCACAAACCGCCACCTCTTGTCCGTCGCCGCCAGGTCTTTTGCAAGCCACTCATATTGCTCGCTCCCCGGTTCGAGGTCGAGGCAGCTGTCAAGCATCGTGAAATGTGCGTTCACGCAGTCAAACGAGTACCACGGCTTCCCGCTCGATGCGCCGAAATACTTGTAATAGTTCGCGCTCTCCTCTTCGTGGTTGCCCGGCACGGCAAAGACCGCCGCGTTCGCCAGCAGTTTCTTCGCCGGCGCGAAAAACTCCTTCCCCCACAGCGAGTCCTCATACCCGTACCCCACAAGGTCCCCCGTGTGCAGCACAAATGCCGGCGCCCTCTCCCGTATCGCCTCCGTGACGAGCGTGTGACTGCCAGGGTTACTCCGCGTGTCCCCGTACGCCACAAATGTAAACGCCCCTTGCGCAGGCAGCGTCCGAAATTGATTCATCTCGCTTGCCGCTTCCCCTTCGCTCACGCGGTAGTAATATGTCGTCCCCGCTTCAAGCCCCGATATCCGCACCTTGTGCAGCGCCTCAAATTCACCAGTGGACACTTTTCTCATCTCGCCTTCCGACGGCCCGTATTCGAGTGTGCCCGTCGACTCTGCGTCCACTTCCCAGCAGACCGTCACGCCGTCGGTCGTTATCTCCACAAAATACGGCCCCTTGGTAATCTCCACCGCCTGCGCGCCCGCCGCCGCCGCGACGACCACTGCGACCAGTAGCATCCACTTCCTGTGCCCTGCCTTCATCGCGTTTTCCCCTCTCACGGCCTCCCGAACAAAACTCCCCCTCCCCTGTTTCTTCTCTCCCGCATCCACTGTATAATACACTCTCAGTCGCCCGGATTCACCTTTTGTTTCGATGTCCCCGGCGCCGCGTAGATGCTCACGAATAATCCCTGAACTTCCGGGGGGATGGTACATGACGGTAGAGGATATTCTCGACAGGCTCCGTTCCCAGTCCAATCCCGACAATGTCGCCGGAATGTCCCGCTATGGCATAAACCCCGACGGCGCGCTCGGCATTCCCATCCCCGTCCTGCGCCGCCTCGCCCGCGAAATCGGCGTCGACCATTCCCTCGCCCTTGCCCTCTACGATACCGGCGTACACGAGGCCACCATCCTTGCCGCCATGATCGACGACCCCCTTCAGGTCACCGAAAGACAGATGGAAAAATGGGCCCGCGCCTTCGACTCATGGGATGTCTGCGACCAGGTCTGTAATAACCTCTTCTGCCGTACCCCCCTCGCGCTGCGAAAGGTCTACGAATGGACCCAGCGAAATGAGATCTTCGTCAAACGCGCCGGCTTCGTCCTCATCGCTCAGCTCGCCGTCCACGACAAGAGGCTCGACAATAGGACCTTCCGCGGCTACCTCGCCATAATTGAGCGCGAGTCCTCCGACGCCCGCAACTTCGTCACAAAGGCCGTCAACTGGGCGCTGCGCCAGGTCGGCAAGCGAAATCCCGCCCTCAACAAGGCCGCCGTCAAGACCGCCAAGAGAATCAAGGCCTCTGACGCCCGCTGCGCCCGCTGGATCGCCTCCGTCGCCCTTCGCGAACTCCGAAGCGACAAAGTCCTCGAGCGCCTTAAAAAGTAGTCCTCTCCACCGCCGCGCTCGGACTTCCCCCGCCTTCCCACGCCTCGATTATCCCCGCCCCTACCGAGTCGCCCCACACGTTTACCGTCGTTCGCATCATGTCGAGCAGCCTGTCGACCGCGAGTATTATCACAATCCCGTCAAGCGGCAGCCCGACCGCCTTCAGCACTATCCCCATCGTCACGAGTCCCGCCGACGGTATCCCCGCCGCCCCTACCGCCGCCAGTGTCGCCGTCAGAAATATCGTCACCTGCGCCCCGAGTCCCATCTGCATCCCGTATGCCTGCGCTATCGTCATCGCCGCAACCGCTTCATAGAGCGCCGTCCCATCCATGTTTATCGTCGCGCCGAGCGGCAGCACAAACGACGCCACCCGGTTCGATATCCCGTTGTTGTCCTCCGCGCACTCCATCGTGAGCGGCAGCGTCGCCGACGAACTCGACGTGCTGAACGCCGTCAAAAGGCTCGGCATCATCCCTGCGCCGAATTTCCACGGATTGACCCGCGCAAATATCAAAAGCATCAGCGGCAGTATGATTATCGCGTGAATCGCCAGACCTGCCGTCACCGTCGAAAAATACTTCACCACCGGCCCCACCACGTCAAATCCCGACTTCGCGAAAAGACCCATCGTCAGCCCCAGCACACCCAGCGGCGCCGTATACATTATCCAACCCGTCGCCTTGAGCATCACCGCGTTGAGACTGTCAAAAAACTCCACCAGCGGCCGCCCCTTTTTTCCTATCGTCGTCAGCACCGCCCCGAAAAATAGCGCCACGAAGATAATGCTCAGTATCTTCCCCGTCGCCAGTGCCTCTATCGGGTTGGCCGGTATCATCGTCTTAAAGACGTAAAGCACGTCCCCTTGGCCGGTGACGATGTCCGGCGCCTTCTCGCTCGAAAGCGCCAGCCCTTTCCCCGGTTGTATCAGGTTCACGAGCACCATCCCGATCAAAACGCTTATCCCAGTCGTCACCATGTAGTAGATGAGCGTCTTGCCGCCGAGTTTGCCGCTCTTTCTGATATCCCCTGCCGAGACCATGCCCACTACAAGGCTCGAAAACACCAGCGGCACGATTATCATCTTGAGTAGCAGCAGAAACGTCCCGCCTATCCCGCCCGCCACCGCGTCCACCACTGTCGCCAGCTTCGCCGCCGCCTTCTCGTCAAGCGACACGGTTACCATATGGTGAACCACGAGCCCCGCCGCCATCCCCAGCACTATGCCAATCACTATGGCAATCGATAGCCTTCCGCTCTTACGCAATACTCTCCTCCCCTCCCGGCTTGTCTTTGCCACTGTCCTCTTCTAATGCCTCCGCCAGCACTTCCGCAACGTGCATCACCTTCACGTCCGCGCCCGCCGCCGCCAGCCTGTCGCGAAGCTGCAGTATGCACCCCGAGCAGCCCGTCGCCATCACCTCCGCGCCGCCCGCTCTTATCGCGTCCGTCTTGCGCGTGCCTATCTGTGCCGATATGTCCGGGAAAAACGCGCTGAATACCCCACCCATCCCGCAGCAGTAGTCCGCCCCTTCTATCTCCCTGTAGTCCGCCACCTTCCCCAGTAACTCCCTCGGCGGCGCCGTTACCTTCTGCACAAACTTCAGATGACAAGGGTCATGCCATGACACCTGCCCGCCGAATCGCCCCTTTATCTTCTCGCTGTGTTTCGCGACGTACTCGCTGAAGTCCTCCACCGGCGCCCCCAGCGGATTCTCCCTGCCGGTAATCGCCGGATATTCCCCCTTGAGCGTCGCCCCTCCTGACGCGCACCCGACTATTATCGCCTCTATCCCGAGTCCGGCGAACGCCTCCTCGTTGAGCCGCTCCAGCCTCGCCAGGAGTTTCTCATCTCCCAGCGAACTCGCCGCCGCGCCGCAGCACACCTGCCCCTTGGGCACATACACGCCCGCCCCCGTCGCGTTAAGTACCGCTATCTCCGCCGTCACCACCTCCGGATACGCGTAGTTGCCCAGGCACCCGACAAAGAGCGCCACTTTCCTCTTGGCGTTTTCGTCCCCGTAGTAATCTGCGAAAGATTTCAGAACACTTTTCTTCGCCAGTTCCGGCATGCTCCTGTGGTCGCCGAAGAGCATCGGCAGATGCCGTATCCTGCCTTCCCTGTGAAGCGGCAGTATCTTCTCCCACAGCGCCGCCGACTTAACGGCAATGTCAAAAAGCCACCGCCTCGGCAGCATCAGACGCATCGCCGTCCGCGCAAACCACGGCATCCCCACCCGCGAACCAACCCTGCGCCTCGCCTCTGAGATTATCTTGTCAAACCGCACCCCCGACGGACACGCGTCCACGCACCGCAGGCACTTGAGGCATCCCCACAGGTAACGCCGCATCTTCGCCGTGTCGCGCATCTCCCCCGACAGCAGCGCCTCCGCCAGGCTGATGCGCCCCCTTGCGACCATTCCCTCCGAACGCGTCTCGATAAATACAGGACAGACGCTCCGGCACTTGCCGCACTTGGAGCACTTCGCGATTTCCTTCTCGACCGTGATTGCCGTTGTCTCACTCATCTGGAAATATCTTCCCGGGATTAAGTACCCCGTTCGGGTCAAATACCCTCTTCATCGCCTTCATGAGCGCCATCTCGACCGGAGCCACCTCCAGCGAGAAAAACCTCTTCTTCGAAAGCCCTATCCCGTGCTCGCCGCTCAGCGTCCCGCCCATCGACACTGTCAGCTTAAAGACCTCCTCCACCGCCTTCTCCGCCCTCTCCATGATGCCGCTGTCGGTCGTGTCCACGAGAAAATTCACGTGTATGTTCCCGTCGCCCGCGTGCGCGTAGTTGCACACGACGAGGTTGTAGCGCTTTCCTATCTCCGCCACCGCGTCAAGCGTCTCGGGTATCCTGTCGCGAGGCACGCAGATGTCTTCGTTCACCCTGTCCGGGCTTGCCGCGTAGAGGCTCGGGCTCAGTTGCTTGCGCATCTCCCATATCCTGTCGCGCGCGGCTTTGTCCTTCGCCCGCTCGACCGCTATCGCCCCCTGCCTCTCGGCCACCGCCACGGCCCGCTCTATGTCCGCCGCCACCTGCTCCTTGCCTCCGTCCACTTCGATGATGAGAAGCGCCTCTGCCCCCTGTGGAAATCTGTACCCCTTCGATTTTGCGACTATCCCCATCGTCACCCCGTCCACAAACTCCAGCGCCCTCGGCAGCAGCCTCTCTTCTATCATCTTCGAGACCGCCTCGCCCGCCTCGTGCGGCGTCCGGAAATACGCCACCGCCGTCGCGATTCCCTCCGGCAGCGGTATGAGTTTGAGCCGCGCCTTCGTTATAATCGCCAGCGTCCCTTCGCTCCCCACCAGTAGCCTCGTCAGGTCGTATCCCGTCACGCTCTTTATCGTGTTGGAACCGGTATGAATTATCTCCCCCCCCCCCGTTACCACCTCAAGTTGCAGCACATAGTCCCGCGTCACTCCGTACTTGAGTCCCCTGAGGCCGCCCGCGCATTCGGCGATATTTCCCCCGACAGTCGAAAACTCATTTGATGCCGGGTCCGGCGGATAGAAAAGCCCCACCTTCTCTACCTGCCTCTGCAGTTCCCCGACCACCACCCCCGGCTCCACGAGCGCCGTCAGGTTTCGCCTGTCTATCTCGAGTATCTTGTCCATCCTCGCGAAATCCGCCACCACCGACCCGTCCGCCGGCACCGACCCTCCCGTAAGTCCCGACGCCGCCCCCCGCGCCACGACTGCAAATCCCTCCTCGTTGGCCAGTTTCACCAGCGCCGCCGTTTCCTCAGTCGATTCCGGCCACACCACCGCCGCAGGCATCCCGGTCTTCTTCGTCGCGTCATAAGACGCGAGAAGCGTCTCCTCCTCTTCGACCGACATCCTCTCGCCAAAAATACCCTTTAACCGCGCCGCCGCCCCAGCCGATAGCCTTTTCACGTTTGTATGCCCCGCCTTCTGCCGTAATTGACATTCCCGCAGACCTTGCTGAAAAGACTGTTTGGACCGCCAATTGAGTGAAATTGGTGACCGACACTAATACCTCGGGGACAGTATTTATACTGTCCCCCTGTCTCGAACTCTCCCGGAAGTGTCTGTCACCAATTCACGCTCCCTCAGCGTTCTAACTTTCTGACAATAGTTGCCGGTCTTTTCAGCAGGCCGTCTTCCCGCCCGTATTATACGTAAATCGTCCACGGAGGCCACCTTGCTGTCACAGGGGCTTGCGGGGCGCGCCCTTCTCTGATATATTCCTTGTTGTAAACGACCTGCGCCGTGCACGGCGCGTGCGCGTTTTGCCAGTGAAACTACGCAAAAACTTAGCGGCCTCAGCGATCTGACAGGAGATACCAATGCAGTATAACCGCATAGGTGACGTAGATGTCTCCGAGATAGCCTTCGACACCGACGTCGCGCGCGACTTGACGACGCTTCAACTGCGCCGCCTCGTCGAGACTGCCTTCGAATCCGGCATCGACTTCTTCTACTCGCTCCAGCCCGCCGAAACTTCCGCCCTCGGCGAATGCCTCGCAGCCCTCGGCGCACGCAAGAAAGCCGTCGTCACCGCAGGCATCCCCCGCCTCTTCGCCGCCTATGCCTCGCATCATCTCCCGGCCGCCGAGTTTCTCGAACACGAACTCTCCGACCGTGCCGACCGCCTCGGCGGCGGCCCCATCGACTGCTTTGTCCTCGACCTCGGTGAGGGGCGCTCTCTCGACCTCGATTCCGTCATGAAAGAGGATATCGCCGGCGCTGACGACTCCCCCGTCGCCTCCTCCAGCTATGAAGGCGGCATCTTCCTCCACGAGACGCTCGCCGAATGCCTCGAAGTCCTTGCCCGCTTCAAAAAGGACGGACGCATCCGCCTCGCCGCCGTCTCCGGTGAAAACATCTCCGCCGTCTCCCGCGTTCTCGTAAAGCACGAAGGCATCGACGTCGCCTTCGCCCCCTACAACTACGGCTTCCGCGCCGCCGCCAACGAACTCATCTCCGTCGCCGCCGAGGTCAAAACCGCTTTCATCGCCACCCGCCCCCTGTGGTGGGGCATACGCGAAATCCCCGTGACTGTCCTCGCCGAGAGTCCTTACCCCGCGCAGGCCTCCGTCGACATCGACCCCGCCGAGCTCACCTCCGTTGCCTGCGCCTGGCCCCTGGCCGACCGCTCCGTCAAAGGCATCCTCGCCGAGCTTAACACCGCCGAACTCGTCGCCCGGGCCGCCTCGGCTTCACACGACCACCATTGGACCCGTGATGACGAAGACGCCCTCCGCCCAGTCGCCTCGGTTGCCGCTGCTCAGAAGGGGCTCTTCCTCATCCTTTCCGCCATGAATTCCCCCGACCCATCCGTCCGCGCCCACGGCTGGGCCGCATGTATGCGCAGGGGATTGCCGGATTTCAACTTCGACCCTGTCGCGCCCGCTGACGTGAGGCTCCGGTCGCTCAGGCAGATCGCCGACACCGTTGTCCAGGCGCCGCCCGTTGACCACGACGACCTCGACGAACTCCTCTGATGAATACCGTCGACCTGCAGTTTGTAGACCCGTGCCGCGCGCCCGATGGCGAC
>CALMGO010000471.1 GCA_937863625.1 uncultured bacterium | reverse complement strand
GTCTTCGCTGTTCTGCTGGAGGTCCTGCCCGACTATGTCTCCGTTGACGCTGAACCTTGTCACGTAGCCGTCGACGTACACGGTGCTGCCGAAACCGGAAATCCCGCCTGCCGTAAAGCTCCCTATGTCGCCGTTTACTACGACGTTGGCGCCGATTATCTCGCCGCCTATCTTGAGCGTTTGCACCCACCCGTTGGTCGTGCCGACCGCGCTGTCATAGGCAAGATCGCCGTTTATCGTGAGGCTCGTGATATTGGTTCCCGCGCTTATGATCGACGAATCCGTCACGTCGCCTCTGACGGTCACGCGGCTTATCGTGGTCGCGCTGTCAATGGTGCTTCCCCAGTTGATGCCGCCGCTTCCGACGTTCACCGTGCCGATGGCCATGGCGGAGATATCGCTGCCCTCGTGGATGCCGTTGGCCTTCAGATACGCTATGGCGCCTCCAATCGCGTTGCCACCGTTTACAAAAGCCGCGTCTATGACGGTGTCAGCTATCGTGCCTTTCACGCTTATCTTGCCGAAACCGCCAAGCGCGTTAAACTCCGAACCGTATATCGCACCTGCGGCTATGCTTCCCACGTACGCGCCGTCAGTCGCGTTGCCGCCCATGTCCTCAAACTCCGCCGTGATCGTCGTGTCGACGATGCTTCCCTTCGTCGAAATAGATCCGATCGTGCCTGTCGCGATGATTTCCGAGTCAAAGATGCCGTCGCCCTTGGCCGTGATTGAAGTAATACCGCCCATGCCCGATATGACCGACTCGTTGATGTAGCTCGCCGTTATCTTTCCTATCGTGTCCGACACGTCTATTATGGCGCCGCTGATGCCGCCCTTCACCGCCGAAAGCGTCCCGAGCGACTCCGCCTCGATCGTCGTAGCCGCCACGCCGCCGACGCTTATCTTCGTTATTGCCCCGTCAGCAGACGTAACCCCGGCGCCGATATACTCCCCGCCTATCACCATCGGGTAGGAATTGAGAGTCGATGTCCCGGCGCTGCCGAGCATGCCTCTGCTTGTCGTGAGGATGCTGTAGATCGCGCCGTCGGAGTCCACCGCCACAATGTCGCCGCCGGTGGTCCTGTTGTATACGATGCCTATCGCGTCGGCCGCGAAAGAGTACAGGTCCGTATCGGCCGTCCCGCTTATCGTCAGGTTCGTCGTCGCCCCGATGGCATACACGTCCGTAACGTCGCCGCCGAGGCCCGCTGCCGCTATCGTGATGCCCGTGGCGCCGATAGTGTCGACTCTCGACAGTACCGTGCCGCCGCCGACAACCGGTATCTCCGTAACCGTCCCCGTTGCACCCGTGCCGGATATCTTGACCACAAGCGTGCCCGTGTCGCCCTCGCCCACGTCGTCCTGCACCGTCACGCCGGTCCCTATCGCCCGCGTAGCCAGAAGGCCGCCGCCCGTGCCCTCGGTGATATCGCCGTCAACTCGGATAAAGGCGATATTGCCCGTGCCAAGCGCTCCGGCGGTTATGTCTGCTTCGCCCGTACCGCTGTCGAGCGCCATATCGCCGCGTATCTCGACGAGGCCGATGTCGCTTGCAGCGATTATGTTGTGATCCGCCGTGTCAAAATCAATGTCGCCGTTTACCACCAGCGCGTCCAGCCGCCCGGCCGACGTTATGCTCGCGCCGTCGCCCAGCGTCACAGTGCCCGCGCCCGTGCCGTCAGACGACACTCCAAGGGCGATCTTGCCCGTGCTTGCGTCGGCCGTCGTGTAAAACACGCCCTGCTCGATAATCGTGTTGTCGTCACCGCCACCCAGGTTTTCCACCGACATCACAGACAGCATGTTGCTGCCCGTCACGGTTATCGTGCCGATCGTGTCGCCGTTTCCTATATCCCCGCCGACGTCGTCCAGGACCACTGCCTGAGATCCATCCGGGCCATCGTAGGATATCCGGATCGTGTCTCCGTCACCGTCGTCAAATTCGAGCGTTTCTCCGGCGGCGATCACCGTCGGCGCAATCCTCTCTTCCAGTTCTTCGAACCTGAGCTTCCTCCCCATGTCGTTCACCTCCAGCGTTGGACGCCAATAAGCACCGGCAACGGCGCAATAGTAAGGGTCTAACCTGACCTAACCCCGGAATTGACACAACTGCTCCGAAAACAATAGTTTATACACTAAAGACACTCTGTCATAGCTGAAATTCCCGAATAATGTAATCCGCACAGAGACATCCGCAGTCAAAACCCTCAAAAAGCCGCGCTGCGCTCTTCCGTTGACATTTTTGCGGGGTTCGCATAGAATTGTTGCGACCGATGAAGCCCTTCTGAACTCGCTAAGGGGGAAAAGGGATGGCTCCAGGACATTCATCAGGCGTATCGGTTGGCCTTGACGTCGGTTCAATAAGCGTTAACGTGGTCGTTGTGTCGCCCGACGGAGCGATTCTCCGCGAGGATTACCTGCGCCACAACGGCAGGCCTGTCGAGCAGGCGGCCTCCGCACTCGCACGCGTCCTTGAAACCTGGCACCTCGGCGCCATATCCCGGCTGGCCGTCACAGGAAGCGGCGGCAAGGCTGTTTGTGACCAAACGGGGGCGCATTTCGTAAACGAAGTCGCCGCAGCCGCCCGCGCCGCCCACCAGTTGTATCCCCAGGCCCGCACCGTAATCGATATCGGCGGTGAGGATTCCAAGCTCATTTTCGTCAATCCGGACGGTTCCATTCGCGATTTCGCCATGAATACCAGCTGCGCCGCGGGCACCGGCTCGTTTCTCGACGAGCAGGCCACCCGCCTCGGATACTCCATCGAAGAATTTGCCGCCGCCGGTATGAAGTCCGAGATCCCGCCGAGGGTCGCCGGCCGCTGCAGCGTCTTCGCCAAAAGCGACATGATACACCTCCAGCAGATGGCCACCCCCGACTACGACATCATCGCCGGGCTCGCCTACGCCATGGCCAGAAACTTCAAATCCAACCTCGGCAAGGGCGTCTCCTTCCCGACGCCCATACTCTTCCAGGGAGGCGTCGCCGCCAACGCCGTCGTCGTCCGCGCCTTAAAAGACGTCCTCGAAGTCCCGGACGACGCGTTTATCGTCCCGACCCGCTATGCGTCCATGGGCGCCATAGGCGCTGTCCTTCTGGCCGCAGACGCCGGCGCAGGGTCGGGGTTCACCGGCATTGACGGCCTTATAGACTACCTGAACAAAACCCGCTCGCTCGGGCGCACCTTGGAGAAGCTCTCGTTCTACCCCGGCGCCGAGTCGCGCCACTACATCGGCCCCGCCGAAGGCGTCCCCGCCGATGCCCCCGACACCATTGACGCCTACCTCGGCATCGACGTCGGCTCCATCAGTACCAACGTGGTCGCACTCGACGAATCCGGCAATGTCCTCGCCAAGAGTTACCTCATGACGGCCGGGCGTCCCATAGAGGCGGTCCGCGCCGGTCTCAAGGAAATCTGGCAAAAGGTCGGCCCCCGCCTTAACGTCCGCGGCGTCGGCACTACCGGATCCGGACGATACCTCACCGGCGACCTCGTCGGCGCGGATACCGTCCGCAACGAGATAACCGCCCAGGCGCGAGGCGCGGCCGCCCTCGACCCCGAAGTGGACACGATATTTGAAATCGGCGGCCAGGACTCCAAATTTATCAGCCTCGAAAACGGCGTCGTCATCGATTTCGCCATGAACTACGTCTGCGCCGCCGGTACGGGTTCCTTTCTTGAGGAACAGGCCGAGCGCCTCGACATAAACATAAAGGGCGAATTCTCCGACCTCGCCCTCTCCTGTGATGACCCCGTCCGCCTCGGAGAGCGCTGCACCGTCTTCATGCAAAGCGACATCGTCGCGCAGGCGCACCGCGGGGCAAGCGTCCCGCAGCTCGTAAGCGGCCTGGCCTACTCGATCGTCCATAATTACCTCAACCGCGTCGTCGGCCACCGCCGAATCGGCAAAAAAATCTTCTTCCAGGGAGGCACCGCCGCAAACCGTGCCGTACTCGCCGCGTTTGAGAAAATCACCGGCCGAGGCGTCACCGTCCCGCGCCACCACGACGTCACCGGCGCCATAGGCGCAGCCTTGCTTGCCCGCGAATATCAGAAGACCCATAACCGCGAAAAGTCGTCCTTCCGCGGCTTTGACCTCGCCGAACGCGCCTACAAACTCGAAACCTTCGAATGCAAAGGCTGCGCCAACAGTTGTGAAATCAGAAAAGTCCTCATGGAGGGCCGCGAGCCCCTCTTCTACGGCAGCCGCTGCGATAAGTATAACCTCAAGGGCCCCAAATCCGCCGACGGCGCGCTTCCTGACCTCTTCGCGTTTCGCGAGGAGCTCCTGAACGCGGACTACGCAAGCCCGCCGAAAAAGAAACATCTCGGCAAAATAGGCATCCCGCGCGCACTTTTCGAATATGACCTTCTACCCTTCTGGAAGGCCTTTCTCACCAAGCTCGGATTCACCGTCGTCGTCAGTCCCCAGACGACTCGCCCCATTATCTCCAACTCCACCGAGCGAAGCGCCACCGAGTTCTGCTTCCCCGCAAAGCTGACTTCCGGTCATATCGCGTGGCTCGCTGAGAACGGCGTTACCCGCATCTTTCTCCCCAGCATCGTGTCGATGCCCAAAGAGCCCAACGACCAGCTCGACAACCACCTCTGCCCCTATGTGCAGACGATACCCTACGTCATGCGAGCCACTTTTGACGAAAGGGCCGAGGGGCTTGATATCGTTGCCCCGGTTGTCCACTTTGGCAGGGGCAAGGGTCACCTCTTGAGGGAGATGCTCGCGTTTGCGCGGGACTATGGTTCCAACAGGCGCGACGTGGTTGCCGCGCTTGACGCCGCGTTCGCCGCGCAGCAGAAATTCCGCAGCCGCTTTTCCCGCCGCGCCGCCAGGGTCATCAAGACTGCGCCCGCGAACGTGCGAAAGGTCATCCTCATCGGAAGGCCTTACAACACATGCGACCGCGCGTTAAACCTCGACCTCCCGAAGAAGCTCCTCGACCTCGGAGTCCTGCCCGTCCCGATGGATGCGCTGCTGTCCGAAGGGACTCCGCTTTCGTCCGACTGGGACAACATGTACTGGAAGTACGGCCAGAAAATCCTTTCCGTCGCCGAAAGACTCGCCGTCGATCCCGATTTCGACGCGATCTACATCACCAATTTCGGCTGCGGCCCGGACTCCTTCCTGAGCGGCTTTTTCCAGCGCACGATAGGCAAGAAACCCGCTCTGCTGCTTGAGATAGACGAGCACTCCGCCGACGCCGGCGTCATTACCAGGCTTGAAGCGTGGCTTGACAGCCTCGCCAATGTCGAGTTCAAGCCGGAGCCTCGCGTGCGGCTTTTCCCCGAGATCGCCATCCGCGAAAACCGCACGCTCTACATCCCCCATATGTGCGAGCACGCACATGCCCTGGCCGCGGCCTTCCGCTCGGTAGGCATCCCCTCGGAGGCGCTCGCGCCCTCGGACGAAGAGTCCGTCCAGATCGGCCGACGCTACACCATCGGAAAAGAGTGCCTCCCCGCCATAATCACCACCGGCGACATGGTCAGAAAAATCTCCGAGCCCGGCTTCAACCCTTCAAAGAGCGCTTTCTTCATGCCTTCGGGAACGGGCCCCTGCCGGTTCGGCCAGTACCACAAACTCCACCGCCTTGTCTTGAACGACATAGGACGCGGCGATGTCCCCATCTTTGCCCCTACTCAGGGCCGCAATTTCTACCAGGAATTCAAAGGCATCTCCGGCGATCCCAGCCGGCCGGGATGGCAGGGGCTCGTCTCCGTAGACCTGCTCTTGAAGACCCTCCACCAGACGCGGCCCTATGAGGTAAACCCCGGGGAGACGGACAGGGTCTTCCAGCGCTGCCTCGACTATTTGTGCGAGGCTATCGAAGACGGCCATGACCCGCTCGACGCCTTGAGGGACGCAGCGCGCGATTTTCATGACATCCCCGTTCGTGCGCCGCGCTCCAAACCCCTCGTCGGTGTCGTCGGCGAGATATACGTCCGTCAGAGTGAGTGCGCCAATAACGACGTGATCCGCCGCCTCGAAGTCCTCGGCCTCGAAACGGAGCTCGCGACCTTCGCGGAATGGATTTTCTATACCAACTACACCAGCCGTCGAAACGCCCTTGCCGAGAAGGATTTCCCGGAGGTTTTCATAACCGCCACCAAGGACGCCGTCCAGCACTTCGACGAAAAACGCCTCGGCAGACCCTTCCGACGGCTGCTGCGCCACACTATCGAGCCGCCGGTGCGTCTTGTGCTCGAGTCAGCCATGCCTTATCTGCACGATTCGTTCGAAGGAGAGGCAGTGTTGACCATCGCCAAGACCATCGAGCACCACAAGGACCACGTTTCAGGCGTCGTAAACGTCATGCCGTTCACCTGCATGCCCGGCACGATATCAGCCGCCATACTAAAGCGCGTCCACCAGGAAAAAGGCCTCTTCCCCATCCTGAGCATCGCCTACGACGGACAGGAAGACGCCACCTTCCAGACACGCCTCGAAGCTTTTGCCCACCAGGTAAAGCAATACCACCGCGCCGCGCACCCGCCGCACCCCGCGGGCAGACCCGTCAGGGACGCCGCGACCATTTGACCGGCATTTACACAACAAGCGTCGCCCTGCTGGATTCCAGCGCCCCCGCTTGTAGAATCACATGTTGTGTTCGCGCGGCCGCCACTGCGCGGAACCCTTCTCTGTACGGCAGTTTGACTGACTCAACTTGAATGGAGGCTCACGATGGGCAAAACGTCCTGGTTCGTAGCGGCGCTGGCAGTGACGGGTTCGCTCTTGGCGATGTGCGGCCCCGTACTCGCATCCGACGCATCCAAAGCGGATAAACTCGTCATCGAGGAGCCGACCTTCATCTGCCTCGGCGTCGAGTGGTTCATAACCGGCGACGATAACGCCAACGCCGCCGTCGACCTTCACTATCGCAAGGCCGGCGATACCGAGTGGCGTGAGGCGATGCCGCTGTGGCGCGTTGACTCGACCGGCAAGGTCGACAAGGTACCCGAGGGTCAGGTGCTCTTCGCCGGCAGCATATTCAATCTCGAACCGGGGACTACCTACGATGTGAAGCTCAACCTCAAGGACCCCGACGGCGGCAACGCCGAGAGGATTGTCACCGCGACGACGCGCATCGAGCCGGTTCTGCCCGCGGACGCCCGCATCCGTTTCGTGGCGCCCGGCGACGGCGGCGGCTCCGGTACGAAGGACGACCCGTTCAAGGGCCTCAAGTCCGCCGACGCTGCAGCCGAACCAGGCGACATCATGCAACTGGCATCGGGCACTTACGCAGGGCCGTTCACTTTCACCAAAAGCGGCACACAAGGCAAGCCCATCGTGTGGCTCGGCCCCTCGGATAATTCCGCTCTCCTCAAAGGCGACGGCGGCGAAAGGGCCGTGACGGTCGATGCCCTCGCGCATGTGTGGTTCTGGCATCTCTCCATCGCCAACGCCGAATACGCCCTGGTCGCGCACGAGTCCTCTTACATCGTCATGCGTTACTGTCACGTCTACGACACCGACAACGGATTCACCGCCACGCGCAATCCCCTCAAGGGCAATGCCGTCTTAGACTGCGTCTTTGACGGTTGGGTCCCCTGGGAGCTGAACGGCACGAGGATTTGCTACCCCAACACCATCTTCGACTACAAGGGCAAGAGCTACGACGTCACCGACGTCCACGCCGTCAATGTCTCCGGCGAAGGCACGGTAGTGGCGTTCAACAGAATGAAATCATGGGGCGACGGCATACACGGCTCAGGCGACCAGCCCAAGACGGCCAATGATTTCTACAATAATGAAATCAGCGAATCCGCCGACGACGGTATCGAGTGCGACAACGGCGCACAGAACATCCGCTGTTTTGACAACCGCATGACCAACTGCTGCCAGGGCATCAGCACCCAGCCCGTCTTCGGAGGGCCCGTCTATATCTTCCGCAACGCACAGTACAATAACAATTTCGAACCCTACAAACTCCATAACAGCCCCCACGGCGTCCTGCTCATAAACAATACGAGCGTCAGGCCCGCAGGCGAACTCGCGCCGATGTGGGTGCATACGAGCGTCCCTCTCTACCACATCATCGCGTCCAACAACCTCTTTGTCGGCGGCGACGCCTCGTATGCCTTGGATATCAGTCCTAAGCTCAATGACGTCTCGTTCGACTACAACGGCTACGTCGGCGGCCCGTTTGCGAAGTTCTCCAAGTGGAACGGCACGGTTTACGATACGCTCGATGATTTCCGCAAGGCCGCGGGGCAGGAAACGCACGGCCTCATCATACCGCTCAAGGGGCTCTTCGCCTCGGACGTGATGCCGCCCGAATCACCCGACAATGCCGTC
>CALMGO010000470.1 GCA_937863625.1 uncultured bacterium | reverse complement strand
GAAGAGGGCGCCGAAGAGGATGACGGCCACAAGGCGCAGTGCGAAACGGCCGGGGCGGGCGGTTGACTTTACCTTTCGCTTTCTTCGATAGAACGCACGGAAGGCTCCGCCGACACGGTTGACCATACGGCGAAAGTTGACCCGCGCAAGGAGGGCGAGGACTCTCAAGGTGCCTGCAGGGCGGGCGCTCATCACAGGGCGTCCTGACGGGCGGCGCCGGCGGCGACGGCGAAGAAAATCTCCTCAAGGGTGGAGCCGGGCTCCATGCCGGTACGGAGTTCGTCGAGGCGGCCTACGGCTGCAAGCGAACCCTTGTGGAGAATGCCGACGCGGGAGGAGAGTTTTTCGGCCTGGTCCAGAAGATGCGTGCTGAAGAAGATGGATTTGCCGTCGGAGGTCATGCGGCGCATGAGTTCGTGAACGCTGCGGGTGGCGAAGGGGTCGAGGCCGTTTGTGGGTTCGTCGAGAATGAGAAACTCGGGGTCGTGGAGGAGGGCGCAGACGAGGGCGAGTTTCTTTTTCATGCCGTGTGAGTAGTTGGAGGCGTAGTCGTCGAGGTCGCTTGCGAGGTCGAGCGTGTCGATGAGCGGCGTCGCGGCGGCGTCGATGTCGGTTCCCGCGAGGCCGTGCATCTCGCCGACGAAGCGGATGATTTCGCGGCCGGTGAGGTAGTCGTAGAAGACCGGCTCATCGGGGAGGTAGCCGACGAAGCGCTTGACGAGGGGCCCCTGAGCGAAACAGTCGAGCCCCTTGACGGTTGCCGTGCCGGACGAAGCGCGCAGGATGCCCATGAGCATTCTGATGGTAGTGGTCTTGCCGGCGCCGTTGGGGCCGAGGAGCGAAAAGATCTCTCCGCTGTGTATGTCGAGGGAGAGTTGGCTGACGGCGGGGAAAGAACCGTAGAACTTGGTGAGGTTTTTGAGGCTGCAGATAGTGTCGGGCATGTGCAACGTCCTCTGCAAGGGTCAGAAAGTCAAAGACGCAGATATATGCTCTCACGAGGGAATACCGTATTACCCGGGTGATTATTCATTAACACGTGAAAGAGGCGGCGTCAAGGCAATTAAAGCGAAAATATAAGACTCTCTTGCTCCGTTGAAAAGGCAGGCACATATCAGCAGAAGGGCTTTTGCAGAGAGGACGTGAATTGGTGACAGACACTGCCGGGAGACAATATGGCGCAGGGTGAAACTACGTGGGCTCCAAGTGTCAGTCACCAATTTCACACAAATGGCGTTTGGAAGGGTCTTTTCAACAGAGCAAGACTCTCTCGATATTATCGGAGGCGGGCGAGAAAGGCGTCGGCGTATGCGCGCATGAGCGAGGAGTCGACGTCAAGGGGCGCGACGGAGGTGGCGCCGAGTGAGAAGCGGGAGGCGAAGTCTTCGGGGCGCGCGCCTTCGACGGCGGCAAGCGCGAGGAGGCCAGCGCCAAAGGGGGCGCCGCCAGTGGAGCCGAAGGATACCTTTGAGCGGGGGAAAAGCGTGGCGAGGGCAGCGCGGTAGATGGGATTATTGGCGCCTATATTGCCCTCGATGAAAATCTCGGAGGGGCTCTCGCCTGCGGCCATCCGGATGGCCGCGAAACCCTGGACGGCAAGGCCGAGGTCAACGGCGCACCATGATGCGGTGGGGTTGGCGAAAACGGCATCCACACCTTCGATGCGGGCGGTGCTGTCGGGGAAAAGGCCGGAGCCGCGCTCGATGGTGGGCAGGACGAAGGCCTCGCGGCGGGCGAGGATGGCGCGAAGGACGTCCATATTGACATCAGCCGGGTGGGGGCGCCCCTGCAGGACATGTCCGGCGTAGAAATCGAACTCGGCGCCACCGCGGAATATGGTGGTCTTGACGGGGGCGGAGTAGATGCTGCGGTTGAAGAAGACCTCCCGTCCGATTTCAGAATCCGCAAAGCGCGCCTCGGCGCAGGGGGACATGGTGACGACCCAGGTGCCTGAGTCCTGAAGGACGAAGTCGGTCCTGCCGGATGCGAAATACGGGACGAGGGCGGCGTTTGAATCGTGGACGCCGACGGTGACAACCGTATCGGTGGAGAGGCCGGTGCGGCGCGCGACTTCGTCTGTCACCGTGCCGAGAGCGGTCCATGGCGGAGAGAAGGGCAAGGGCGGGAGTTTCCGTGTAAGGCCGAGCGAATCGGCGACGGAACTGTACTTTTGACCGGAAATGTCGAGGAGGTATCCGTGGCAGCCGATGTAGGTCGGCTCGATGGATTTGCGGCCGGTGAGAAGCCACGCGATATATGAGGGAAACATGAGGACGCTGTCGACGGAGGCAAAACGGGCGGGGAAGCGGCGCTTGAGAAGCCAGGCGGCCTTGGCGTGGTTAATGAGAAATCCGAATTGCGCGGTGCCGGTGGCCTGCTGCATGGCGGCGGGGGAGATGCCCATTTCGGCGTAGAAGGCGTCGTCTTCGTCGGCCGAGAGGGGCTGCATGTAGGAAACAACTGGAAAGGCGAGAGAGCCGTCGGCGGAGAGGAATGCGAGAGTCGCGCCGTGCGTCGAGATGGAGACGGCGCGGATGTCACCGAAACGGCGGACGGCGTCGGCAAGCGAGTCGAGCATCCAATTGTGAATGGCCGGCATGTCGTCGCAGAGGAGGCCGTCAATTGTGATTTCGGGAAATACTCTGGGCCGGTCGGAGGGATTGAGGCAGACGAGGTCGCGGTCGTAGACGAGGAGTTTCTTATTCGTCTTTCCGATGTCGAAGACTGCGACCTTGTAATGTGACATCTGTCACCTGACCCCCTAATGTCGCTTTACTTTTCAGCCTCTCGGGCCGAGTGCGGACGCGCCGTCGACCTGGCCGCCGTACATCTGGAACTGGAGCGGGACGCTCCTGCCGCCATTGGTAACGGAGTCGTACGCGACAAGCGGGACGCGGGCGATGTCGGCCCAGTACTGCATCCTGCGGCGCGACCTGGCGGGGTCGGGCGCAACGACGCCGACTGCGTGATTGGTGGCCCAGGTGTCGACGATGGTTTTGAGCGAATCGTCAAAGACGGCGTAGAGATGCGGCCACGTGACGTCTGAGGCGTTATTTACGGCGGTGGAGAGTTTGCCTGAGAGAGAAACGCTCTTGCCGAGGGTCGCCTGCATGACGAAAGAAGAGTCGGGCCTCAGTGTCAGACCGCAGAAGAGCATGTCGCAAGGCGCGGCGTTAAACTCGACGGAGAAACCGCCGCCGGGGAAGTAACTCTTGACGACGGGCCAGAGGCTGACGGTCTTGTAGTTGTCAGCAGGGTCGTCGAGGCTGAGGGCGGCGTAGTAGGGGGGGTGGTTGCCGGAATTACAGAAATCGACGATGCCGCCGTACTGGTCGACGAGTTTTCTGTCGGCGGCGGAGGCGAACTCTTTCAAGAGGGGGTCGTCGGCGAGGTAGGCCTTGCGAAAATCCATGAAGATAGCGGGCAGGCCGCGGGAGAGTCCGAGGCAGACGCGCTGGGAGAGGGCGCGGTTGAAGTCGTTTTCGGTGGCGAATGCGATGGGGAGTTTTCGCCCCTTGTGGTCAAAGGGGTCATTGAGGAGCGCCTCGGGGACGTCGCCTGTGGCGAGGTAGTCGGTCCACTGGCGCTGCCCCTGGAAGCCGCCGACGGTGGAGGAGAGTTCGGCCATGATTTCCTTCATGGCGAGATACATCTTGCACTGGTAGAGGAGGCTCGCGGTAAGCGAAGCGGCGTCCCAGTCGGGCGAATCGGTGTGTATGCGGCCGGGCATCATCTTTTCGAGCCAGGCGAGAAGGCGCTTGGATTCGGCGTCATACTTGCCGGACTCGATGCGGCCGCGGATATCCATCATGTCGATGTGGATGGTGTTTATGCCGAAGTATTTGCGGGCGGGGATGACGTGGGCGAGGCCGGTTTCCATGTTCATGGAATGGCCGCCGAAGGAGGCGTACGGCGTGCCCCACATGTCGGCAAAGGTCGCGGCGGCGGCGAGCCAGTCGGTGATGTCGGACTTGAGCGAGTCGGAGAAATCGACGACCTTGCCGTCGGCTTCGAGGAGGTCTCCGACGATGCGGTGGGCAAAGTAGCCGGACTGGGCGAGCATGCCTGTGGCGGCGAAGTTGTAAACGACGCCGGGCCATGCGGCGGAATTGCCGGAGACATGGGCGAGGGGAATCTGGCCCATGGAGATATTCTGCAGGAGGAGCCCTTCGAGCTCGCCGGGGTAAGCCCACACCTCGTCGTAGCAGACGAGGACCTGGACGCCTTCGGCGCGAAACTGCCGTCCGACGCGCTGGGCGCTTGCGGCGTCGCGGACGAGTTCGTCGGCGAGGA
>CALMGO010000469.1 GCA_937863625.1 uncultured bacterium | reverse complement strand
AATGGTACTTCACGCGCACCTTCCTTTCGTCCGGCACCCGGAGTACGAAGATTTCCTCGAAGAAGACTGGCTTTATGAGGCTATAACCGAGACTTATGTGCCTCTCATAGATGTATTTGACGGTCTCATAGCTGATAACATAGACTTTCGCGTGACGATGACGATAACGCCTCCGCTTTGCGAGATGCTTGCCGACGACCTTCTCAACGCGCGATACCTGCGGCGGCTGGAAAGCCTCATTGACCTCGCGCAGCGCGAGGTTGAGAGGACGCGCAAGGACAGCGCTTATCACGAATCCGCGCGGATGTATCTTGAACGATTTACGAGGACACGCCACATATACCTCGACCGGTATGGTGGCAGAATTCTAAGCGCTTTCAAGGCGTTTCAGGATTCCGGCAAACTTGAGATCATAACCTGCCCCGCCACGCACGCATTCCTGCCCAACGTATCAACACCCCAAGGCGTGCGCGCACAGCTTAAAATCGCCGTGGCCAACTATCAAAAGCACTTCGGCCGCAAGCCCAGAGGTATCTGGCTGGCCGAGTGCGGGTACTTTGAGGGACTCGAGAAGTACATTAAAGAGGTGGGCATAAAGTACTTTTTCCTCGATGCTCACGGCGTTCTTTACGGATCGCCCCGTCCCAAATACGGGATTTTTGCGCCGGTGTATTGTCCCAACGGCGTTGCGGCCTTTGGCAGGGATATAGAGAGTTCCAAGCAGGTCTGGTCCAGCCAGGAGGGTTACCCAGGGGACTACGACTACCGCGAATTCTATAGAGATTTGGGCTACGACGGGCATTATGACTACATAAGGCCGTATCTTCACGGCGACGGGGTTCGGCGCAACATTGGCATGAAGTACCACCGGATCACGGGCGACGTCTCTCTCGACCGCAAAGAGCCCTACCGCCCGGCGCAGGCGCGAGAGAAGGCGGCCTCGCACGCGGGGAATTTCGTCTTCAACAGGCAGCAGCAGGTGGTGTACCTCAACGACTATCTCGGGCGTGAGCCGATAGTCGTGAGCCCCTACGATGCCGAACTCTACGGCCACTGGTGGTTTGAAGGGCCTGATTTTCTCAATTTCGTGTTTCGGAAAATAGCCTGCGACCAAGACGACATCAAGACAATCACGCCGAGCGAATACCTCAAACGCTTCCCTACCAACCAGGTGATTGAGCCGACGTTCTCGTCGTGGGGCGACAAGGGATATGCGGAGGTATGGCTTAACGGGACAAACGACTGGATTTACCGTCATCTTCATCATGCAGAGGAGCGGATGACGGCGCTGGCAAGGCGGTTGTCGCATCCGGAGCCTATCGTCGCACGGGCTCTTAACCAGGCGGCACGTGAACTCGTTCTTGCGCAGTCGAGTGACTGGGCATTCATCATGACAACGGGGACAATGGTGTCATATGCCGAGAAACGCACACGCGAACATATCTTCAACTTTCTCAGACTCGCGGACGAAATAGACAATAACCGTATTGACCGCGGGTGGTTAGAGTGGCTGGAGTCCAAGAACAATATATTCGCGGAGATCGATTACAGGGCATTTTCCAAGTGAGAAACGCGCGGCCTGTAAGCCTGCTGATTATCTCGATAGTGGCGCTTGCCTTTTTGCAGGGGCGCGCCATCGGTGAGGACTCATCCACACAACTGATCAAGACATACACGTACGATTTCAACTCCGACCTTGATCTCGACCGCCAGCCGGATTATTGGACCCGTACGGTCGACAGGGCACACCCGCACTACATCTCGGCGCAGATCGATTTCACAACACCCCACTCCGGTGCAGGCAGTCTTAAGATAGCATCGGAGGGGGCGGCAGCGGAATTCCTGAGCCCGCCTGTGCAGGTGGAGGATCTGAGCGCCTATGACGTAACCGGGTATGTGAAGGCGGAGTCGCTTGCCTCTGAGGGACTAAGGAAGTCCCGAGCATACATTGAGGCTCGTCTCTATGACAAAAACGGGGCGCTTCTTGCATCGAAGCGCAGCTTTCCCGAAGTCACCGGGACGTGCGACTGGACTGTAGTGAGCGTGGCGGATGTTGCAAGAGAAGTGCCGGAAGCCAGGATACTTCGCGTCGCGGCAGTGCTGGAAGGGCTTTCGCTGGAAGGCAATGCATGGTTTGACGATATCGAGGTTCGAAAGCGTCCGATCGCCTTTTTTCATACCAACCGTGCCGGCAACTGCTGGTATTCGTCCGACCGCAAGCTTGTCTTCTTCGATGCACAGGGTTTGCCGCCAGGTCTCTATGTCCTCAGCCTGCGCGTCGATGAAAGCGGCGGCGAGAAACTCCACGAGACGCAGCTTTCGACGCAGGCCGGCGACGACGGCCAGGTGGCTCTTTCGTATAATCTGCCGCTCAATATGCCCGGCGCCTACGTTATCACGCTTACCTTGTCCAATTCTTCCACGGCGGTACTCGAACAATCCATCCGGATGGGCATAGTTCCTGACAGGCAGGCCGGGGACACCGGCAAGAATTTCGGGATTTCGCTTGAAGAGGTGCCGGCTCCGGATTCACCGGCATACGATCTTACGGTGCTTAGCGGAGTAGGCTGGGTAAAGATTCCACTGGCTGACATTGACACGAGTTCAAAGACGCAGTATCTTCGCGTGCTGAACGAATTCCGCCGGCAGGGGATTTCTCCAGTGGGTG
>CALMGO010000468.1 GCA_937863625.1 uncultured bacterium | reverse complement strand
GTCGGTGTTATATCTTCTGCCGGCCGCTACGGTTATCCCGTTTGAAGAAGCAAGCCGCCCACTGCTCCTGTTCGCCTGCGCCATGGCCGCTCAATGTGCGGCGACTTTCTGGATGGCTCTCGCATCGACCCGGAGCTTTGAAGCGCAGATACGCAGAATGTCCTGAACGCCGTTGACTGTTTCTTAAAGGAGTCTGCCGTAGATGTCAGCTTTCCTGAACATGTTGTGGAAGGAACTCATCGAGGTCTCCAACCGCCGTCGGTTCTTCTTCGAGAAGATACTATTTTCCTGCGGCATGGCGCTCGTATTTGGCCTTGCGACATATAGCGAGGTCTATTCGTCCGATAGAACTTTCACATATCAGGCCATGGCCAGTTTCGGGCGCGCCTTCTTCTTCATTGCCACGGCATGCCTGGGCATCGCCCTGCCGGTGGCCTCGCTCATTTACGGCGCCGGAATAGTAGCCGCCGAGTATTCCCGCCGCAGGCTTCCGCTTCTACTTGTCACTCCGCTCGGGTCGCTCGCAATCGTCGGTTCAAAGGCCGTAAGCGTGGCAATGAGGACAGGATGCGGCGCCCTTGCCATAGTTCCCTTCATAGCCCTTCTCGAAATATTCGGCGGCGTTGATTCCTCTATGCTCCTCACCGTATCGGCCCTCCTCGTTTCCAACGTGTGGCTCTACTTGTGGCTCGGCGTCGCCTGTTCGGTTTTTGCCCGCGGCATAGTCTCCGCCGTTTCGCTTGCCTTTGGTCTGACGGTAGCGTGGAACCTCATGGTGTTTCCAATCATCTTTTTCCACTGGGCCTTCTTTGGCGGGCTCCCAAACGCTCCTCCCGGCTACCTCATCATAAGTCCGGTCTATGTGTATGCCATCTTTGCCATGAGTCGATTCACTTTTGGCGATATGATGACCCATATCGTCATTAACCTCGGCCTCGGCGCGCTCTTCATGACGCTCGCACTTGTCGCTTTTCGCCCCCTGGCGCTCCGGCGCGTCTCCGGCGCTGTGCGGACTCCGTGGCGGCTGAAACTGCCGTTCTTCACCAGGCGTGAGGGCGCAAGACCAAAGCGAAAACGGTCGCTTGTCACCGGCGGCGTTCTCGCCAAGGAACTCTCCGCCCGCCGCACGTGGCGCGCTATGCTGCCGATTATCCTGTTTGCGGCCATGTGGATCTGCGCATTCTGCGCGATGCTTGTCGATGGCGGACAGATGGATTGGCTTCTTGACCGTGATTTCCAGAAAGGTATGTTTCTCGCCGAAAGTGTCGTTCTCTTCTTCCTCTTGTCTGTCTACGCCTCTGTCTCCGTGTCCGCCGAAAAGGAATCTCGAACCCTCACCCCCCTCGCCCTCACGACGTTGAGCGCATTTCGCATACTTGCCTCAAAGGCTTCAGCCCTTTTAATAGAGCAACTCCCTGCGCTTGTACTGCTCTTTGCCCACATGCTCCTTACCCTCGCGCTGGACCTCAAAAGCTTCGCTCAAATCCCTTTTGCAGTCGTTGGGTTTGTAACGGCGTGCGCGTTTTCAGTCACATTGGGCATCTACTTTTCCCTCGCCGCCCGCAAAAACGTCAGCTCTCTCGTCACTACCGCCCTTGGCTGGTTTACCGCCTTCTACATGATAATCATCCCTGCGCTCATACTCAGCGGCACACTCATGGGCCTCCCGTGGGAGAGCCAGTCCTACGTATGGGCCGGTCTCAGCCCCGTTGGCGTTATCCTCCTCATTGTCCACTTGCGCCTCTCGGCCAAACGCGGCCTTGGCGAAGTCCTTGCCCTTCTTGCCTACGGAATCGTATGCGCCCTGCTTTTCCTGCTTGTTACGCTGCCGACCGAGACCTATGGTCGTGATGAACTCTCGGTGGTGATGTCCATTCTGCCGGTCGCCGGCCTCGCCCCCTGGGACTGGGATATCGGCAGTCTCCCCGTGAGTGTCTATCTTCTGCCCGTCCAGCTCGGCGCCCTTGCCTGGATGATTGCCGTC
>CALMGO010000467.1 GCA_937863625.1 uncultured bacterium | reverse complement strand
GAAAGCGCCGGCCCGTCGTTATTATCTCTCGAACTACTTGAGACCGAGGGCGTCCTTCAACTCGGCTTCCTTCATGATCTTGAGCGTGAAGTCGCGCGCGTCGAAAATCATCTGGCGCGCCTTGGTGTCGACGGACTCGTCAAATTCGCCGAGTATGAGGTAATCGGCCACCTGGTCGCCTTTGCGGACGTCCTCAACGACGTCGCCGCCGTTGGCGCGGATGAAATTGGTCCACTGCTCGATAGTATATATCTTCGGTGTTCCGGCAAAGACGAAGAGTTTCTTGCGGGGGCCGGCGAGGTTATAGACGTAGTCATTCTTGCCGACGGCCATGCCGGACTCGACGGAAACGATGCGGCCGACGCTGACATTGATGTCCGGCCTGACAACCTCGATAACACCTTTGCGAATCGGATTGCCGGCGGCGTCCTCGCTGTAAGCGACGAAGCGCATGCCGCTCTTGACGCCGGCGGCGGTGCCGATATTGATGGTGGCAAGCTTGTTGCGGATGTCGATGTCGGTAACTACGCCACCGGCCTTCTCTATGATGGTACCTTCGCCGCCGAGTTCGCGGTTTCTCTGCTGGAACTGGGCGATCTTGAGGATGTAGCGGGTTTCTGAGGCCTTCCAGGCATCCTGCTCGTTGTAGAAGACGTTTCTAAGCGCCTCGCGGTCGGCGATCTCCTTGTCGATTCTGGCCTGCAGGCGCGCCTTCTCGTCGGCGAGAGTCTTCTGAAGGGTCTGTATCTCGGCGGTCTTTTCACTGAGGGCTTTGTCGTAGGCCGCGTCGGAGGCGGTTTTCTGTTCGGCGAGGTTCTTGTGGGCGGCCATCTCCAGGCCGTAGCTGTTGCTGAGAGCGGCCATGGCTGCCTTGAGCTGCTTGATGGTGAATACGGCCTGCTCCATCGCGTCCTTGGCGGTCTCCTGCGCGCCCTCGCCATAGCCTTCGGCGCGGGTGGCGGCAAGGGCGTCGGCCACGGCCTGCTGCAGGCTCTCCGGAGTATCAACGCCGGTCGTCTTCTGGAACTTCGCATTGACGTCAAGCGCCTTCTGCTTGGCGCTGTCTGCGGCGGTAAGACTTGTCTTGGACTTGCCGAGTTCCTCGGCGGTGGACTGATACTTCGCGAAAGCCACATATGAAAGCACCGCGAATGCGACCGTCAGGATGATGAAAACCACGAGTCCGACGGGCGACCCCCCGGTCCTTGGCCTCGTCCTCTGGGTTGAATCCATGCGATTACCTCCTGTGCTGTGCAGACATCCGATTCTGTCCGCCCCGTAAAGACACCCGCCGACAGATACACGATAATTATGCCGAGAGGCGCGTGAAGTCAAGCGAAAAATAGGTTTCCATATTTTTGCAAGTCCCTCTTGACGCGCTATTTGCACCCCCTATAATGCCGCTTATACATATCAGGTCATAAACAAGCCTCCGCTTTCGTTGTGCAAACGACGCTTTGTGTTCGGCGCGGCGTTTGATGCCCAAGCGGCAAGGCGCAGAATCAGGCGCCGGCCGCTTTTATATAGCCTTTGCGAAGTCTATCACTAAAAGCCGGGCGCTCACACTCAAAAACCGCATACTCAGCATTCAGCGCCTCGAAGAAAGTGTCTTTAAGCCTCCCGGCAGGCAGCCAACCCACGGATGTTGTGCATGGCCGACAAAAAAATCTTCCTCATAGACGGCAACAGCCAGGCCTACCAGGCATATTACGCCATAAAGTCCGGCCTCACCTCGCCGGAAGGCGCACCGACAAACGCGGTATTCGGCTTCACGTCCATGCTGCAGAAGATCCTCCGCGAGAAAAAGCCGGATTACATCGCGGTGGCTTTTGACACGGCTGCGCCGACATTCAGACACAAGGCATACAGCGCCTACAAGGCCAACCGAAAGCCTATGCCGGACGAACTGGTCCCTCAGCTCGACCTCATCAGGGAGGTATTGGAGGCGTACAGGATAGGCGTTTTCGCGGTGGACGGCTACGAGGCCGATGACGTTCTCGGCACGCTGGCGGCCGCGGCGGCGCGGGAGGGGCTTCACGCAATCATAGTCACGCGGGACAAGGACGCGCTGCAGCTTCTCTCGGACCGCGTGTGGGTGTGGGACAACAAGAAGGACACGTACACGACGCCGGAGACGCTTTTCGAAGAGATGCAGATCGCGCCGGAGCAGGTGGTGGAGATGATGGCGCTTTCGGGCGACAGCGTGGACAACGTGCCGGGTATTCCGGGAATAGGGCCCAAGACGGCCCTCGGCCTTATCCAGCGGTTCGGGTCGCTTGACTCGGCATTGGAGAACGCGGACAAGATAAGCGGCAAGAAGACCCAGGAAAATATCCGCAACCACGCTGAGGCCGCCAGGGAAAGCAAGAAACTCGTGACGATCGATACCGCCGTGCCGTTTGACATCGATTTCGCGAAACTTGCCGCCTCGCCCGGCGACAAGAAGGCGCTGGCTGAAATATTTCGCAGGCTTGATTTTCGCAGGATGCTCGCCGGCGTAGCCGATACGGCCGCCGACGTCGACGCAGATTATGTGCTTGTGAACGACTCCGCTACGCTTGACCGCCTCAGAAGAGAACTCCAGGAGGCGGAAAGCTTCGCCTTTGACACGGAGACGACGGGAACGTCAAGCGTCGACAGCGAACTGGTGGGCATATCGTTTTCGTTCCGGCCGAAGGAGGCCTACTACGCCCCTGTAAAATGCCCGGCCGGGGAGCCGTGCATTTCGCGCCGGGATGTTCTCGCGGCGGTGAAACCGCATCTTGAAAACCCCTTCAAGGCCAAGACCGGACAGAACCTCAAGTTTGACGTCACCGTGATGCGGCAGGCGGGCGTGGAGGTTCACGGGGTTAATTTCGACACGATGGTCGCGGCGTACGTAATCGATCCGTCGCGCAGGCAATACGGCCTCGACGACCTGGCGGCGGATTACCTGCATTACAAGATGATTCCCATAACGGACCTCATCGGCACGGGGAAAACTCAGACGACGCTCGATACGATAGAGTCGGCGCGCGTGGCGGCGTATTCGGGGGAGGACGCGGACATCTCGCTGAGGCTTGCCAAGCGGCTGGAGAAGGACCTGTTCGAGCTGCATCTTGACAGGCTTTTCTATGACCTCGAGATGCCTCTTGTCGAGGTCTTAAGCCGGATGGAGTCGACGGGCGTGCTCGTCGAGAGCGATTTTCTAACGTCGATGTCTCATGATTTCGAGGGAGAACTCTCCGCGCTCGAAGAGAGAATCCACAAGGAGGCCGGGCATCCGTTCAACATCGCGTCCACGCAGCAGCTGGCGGAGATCCTCTTTACCGAGCGAAAGCTTCGCCCCGGCAAGCGCACCAAGACCGGATACTCGACGGATAACGACGTCCTCGAACGCCTGAGCGAGACCGACCCCCTGGCAAGAATGGTGCTCGAGTACCGGTCTCTTGCGAAACTCAAGAGCACGTATCTCGACGCGCTTCCAAAGATGGTGTCGGCCAGGACCGGCCGGATACACGCGAGTTTCAACCAGACGGGAACGGCGACGGGGCGGCTGTCGTCAAGCGACCCCAACCTGCAGAATATCCCGATCCGGACGGAGCTCGGACGCAAGATACGCCGCGCTTTTGTAACCGAGCCCGGATGGGCGCTCGTGGCGGCCGACTATTCGCAGATAGAGCTTCGCATCGCGGCGCATCTTTCGGGCGACGCCGCGCTCACCAGGGCGTTCCTGAACGGCGAGGACATCCATAACTTTGTCGCGCGCGAGATATACGGAGTCGGCGACGATGATGTCACGTCGGAGATGAGGCGGATGGCCAAGGCGGTCAATTTCGGCATCATCTACGGGCAGAGCCCGTACGGCCTCTCGCGGCAGCTGTCCATTCCGGTCGCGGAGGCGGCGGAGTTCATCGACAGGTATTTCGCGCGGTACAAGTCCGTCGAGGGCTACATCGCGTCGACGCTTGCCGAGGCGAAGGCCAACGGCTACGTCACGACGATTCTCGGCAGGCGACGGTACATATCGGGCATCGAGGCGGGCAGCCCGAGGAACTTGAATGCCGCTGAGCGAATCGCAGTCAATACGACCATCCAGGGGTCCGCGGCAGACCTTATAAAACGCGCCATGATCGTCATCGACCGGAGGCTCAGGGCCTCGTCGTCGCTCGCGCGCATGATACTGCAGATACATGACGAACTTGTATTCGAGATGCCGGCAGAATCGGTCGATGAAGAATCGCGTCTCATAGAAATAGACATGACCGACGCCCTCAGTCTTAATGTCCCGATCGTGGTCAATATCGCGTCCGGGCCCAACTGGCTGGCGGCCGGAGGATAAGCATGGACGAAAAGCACTGCCCGGTCATAGGCATCGTCGGAGGAATAGGCGCGGGCAAATCCGCGGCGGCAAAGGCGTTCGCCGAACTGGGGGCGCTGGTCGTCGACGCGGACGAGATCGCGCATGTGGTGCTCGACTGGCCGGACGTGAAGGAGCGCATCGAAAAAACATTCGGCGCGGGCGTGCTTAAAGACGGCCGCGTGTCGAGGCAGGCGCTCTCGAAGATAGTCTTTGCCGACGACGCCCTTTTGCGGCAGTTAAACGCCATCGTCCACCCGGCGGTCATCGGCGAATCCAGGCGGATTATCGACGCGGCGGCTCGCGACGCCGACTGCAAGGCGGTGATTCTGGACGCGCCGCTCATATTTGAGACAGGGCTCCAGGGCCTGTGCGATGTGATAGTTTTCGTCGACGCGGACGAAAATACCCGCAAAAGGCGCCTTTTTGAGGGCCGGGGCTGGGACGAGGCCGAATTGGAAAGGAGACAAAAGTTTCAGGATTCGCTTATTTACAAGAGGCAGCAGGCCGATTACACTGTTGATAATAATGGCTCCCCCGAAATTGCGGCCAGGCAGGTCGCGTCCATCTGGAAGAGGGTCCTCGGGGGCTGATTCACCACCGGTCGAGCAGTCCATATTATAAGTCCGAAATCAATAGGCCTGACCCTCTGTTTGCGCATACACTAATCCGGCGCATTTCGCGACTGTTTAATTACTTTGGAGGTAGCACCCGCAATGGCAACGAGTAAATCCAAGGACCTCACTCCCGAAGAAGCGGAAATCAACCAGAAGTACGAGGAGGTCAAGAAGGGCGAAATACATCTCGCCGAACTTCAGAAGATGACGGTAAAGCAGCTCCAGGCCACGGCCAAGAAAGAGGACGTGCAGGACTACTCGGGCCTCAAGAAGCCGGACCTCATCTTCAAGATCCTCAAGAACCGCGTGAAGGCCAACGGCCTTTTGTACGGAGAGGGCGTCGTCGAGGTCCTGCAGGACGGATTCGGGTTCCTGCGTTCGCCGGACTACTGCTACCTGCCGGGGCCGGATGACATATACGTGTCGCCGTCGCAGATACGCAGGTTCGGCATGAGAAACGGCAATATCGTGTCCGGCCAGATCCGCCCGCCGAAAGAAGGCGAGCGGTATTTCGCGCTGCTGCGCGTCGAGGCCATCAACTACGAAAACCCGGAGGCGGCTCAGGAAAAGGTGGTCTTTGAAGACCTCACGCCGCTGCATCCGAGCGAACGGTTCATCCTCGAAGTAAAGCCCACCGATATCGAGATGCGCATCGTCGATCTCATCACGCCTATCGGCAAGGGGCAGCGCGGGCTCATCGTGGCGCCTCCCAAGAGCGGCAAGACGGTGCTCCTGCAGAAGATGGCCAACGCGATTGCGGCCAATAACCCCGAGGTGTATCTCATCATACTCCTGATCGATGAGCGCCCGGAAGAAGTCACCGACATGAAACGCACCGTCACCGCCGCCGAGGTCATCTCGTCGACGTTTGACGAACCCGCCGAGCGGCACATACAGGTCTCGGACATGGTGGTCGACAAGGCGCGCCGGATGGTCGAGTACGGCAAGGACGTGGTGATACTCCTGGATTCGGTTACTCGTCTGGCTCGCGCTCACAACGCGGTCATCCCCCACTCCGGCAGGATACTCTCAGGCGGCCTTGACGCAAACGCGCTTCAAAAGCCCAAGCGTTTCTTCGGCGCCGCGCGCAAACTCGAGGAAGGCGGTTCTCTCACCATCATCGCCACCGCGCTTATCGACACCGGCTCAAAAATGGACGACGTCATTTACGAGGAGTTCAAGGGAACCGGCAACATGGAGCTCCACCTCGACCGCGGCCTCTTCGAGCGGCGTATATTCCCCGCCATCGACATAAACCGCTCCGCGACGCGCAAAGAGGAACTGCTCCTCGACCCCGAAGAGCTCAGGCGCGTCTGGCTGCTGCGGAAAGTCTTTAACGACATGAACCCCATCGAGGCTATCGAACTGCTCATCGACAAGATGAAAAAGACGAAGTCGAACGCGGAATTCCTCATGTCGCTTAATCTCTAAGCGCTCTCGGCGGGATACGATCCCGCCCTGCTGAAAAGAGCCGCCCGAAAGGGCAGGACATATACGACACGGCGGGCAAACCCCGCCGTGTCTTTTTTGGCATAGCCGCACCCTGTATTGCTCAAGCCGCACGGCGGGGTCTCAATAGGCAGGTAGACGTGGCACGCAGCAAGAGGCCGTGAGCAGCTTTTGTCGGCTTTCCCCTTCAAAAAACCCTCCGGAAAGCCCTTTTCCCAAAGGCTTAACGGCATCTTTTCCGATACAAATCCTGTGCAATGGCCCCGATTTTCTAACTCAGACGCGTTCTGCGGGCTGACTGGGCTCGCAGTGCCGTTTTGCGCTGTTTTCGGGCGTTTGGGGTGGTTTCAGGCGGTTTGACAGTCCCTGAATGTAGGGTATATTCCAGTTAGAGACTGCCCGGGGCGCTCTCGCGGCCACGAGAACGCATATGCAACGCGCTGCTGGTGGGTTTCGCCGGGCGAATCGACATCGGGGGATGTCGTAAACGCCTTTAGAATTGCTTTTTTCTGTCCTTACGGTGAAAAATGCTCATCGCCGAACTCAAAGATACCTTCAAGAAACTCAACAACCTCCCTACCCTTCCGAATGTCGCCTCCGCCCTCCTCAAGATGACCGCCGAGGAGAATGTCCAGGTCGAGGAAATCGTGCGACTCATCGAGGCCGACCCGGCGTCATCGGCGCGGTTGCTCAGGATATGCAACAGCGCATACAGGGGGCTCTCGGGTAAGGTGTCGTCGGTCAACCGCGCGGTAGTTCTTCTGGGGATGAACGGCATCCGGAACGCGCTTTTGAGCATTCAGATATTCAACATTTTCGGCAAGGACGCGCGGGACAAGAATTCACTGCTTTTCGAGATATGGAAACACTCGCTGGCGGTGGCGTCGGCGGCGGAGCTGGTGGCGGAAAATACGGGGGGTATCCTGCCGGAGGATGCTTTTACGGCGGGGCTGCTGCACGATATCGGCAAGGTCGCGCTCTACTTTGTGGCGCCGGAGGATTACCAGAAGGCGCTCGCCCTCTGCGGCGAGGAAAACATCGCCATAAGCGAGGCCGAGAAGAGCATCTTCAAGATGAATCACGCGACGGCGGGGCGGTTTCTCGCGGAGAAGTGGGGGCTTCCCGATGCGCTGGCGCAGTCGATATACCTGCATCACACACCGGGGGAGATAGAGAGTTACGAGGACCCCGTGGCGCTGGCGGGCGCTATCGTGTCGGTTGCCGACGAGATCGTGCGCAGGCAGCGTATAGGATTCAGCGGGACTCCCGAAAGCGCCGAGTCGATAGACGTGGTATTCGACCGCATAGGGCTCGCCGAAGAGAACGCGTCCGACATCTTTTCGCACCTTGTCGAGCGCGTGAGCGTTCGCTCGGCGATTCTCGAGATCGACCTGCCGGAATCCTCGCTATACCTTGAATGCCTGCAGAAGGCGAACATGATGCTCGGCGCGGTCACCGAGGAACTGGGCGAGGCGCGCTTTACACTTCAGAAATCCCAACACCGTCTCCAGGCGGTCACCAAACTCAATTTCGACCTCGGCAGTTCGTTTGACATCGGCGACGTCCTTGCAGGGCTGGCCGACACCGTGTACGCCAACGTCCTGCCTCGCAAGGTCATAACGTACTGCCTCGATGACAAGGGGCATTCGTGCACGGGGGCCGTAAAGAACGGTTCGGCGCGCGTGAAGCCGTTTTTCATAAGCGCGCTCAAGGGCGTGGATAACGACCTGTCGGGACTGGGGCAGGACAGGGATGCGCTCACGTTTCTCGTGTCGGAGCTCGGCGGGCGGCTCGACACCGAGTCTGGCATCGCGAAACTGGTGGGAGGCCGGCTGTCATTCATGCCTGTATCGGTGGGCTGCGGACAGCGCGCCGGGCTACTTGTGGAGGCGGCCAACGGGACGCCACTCGACCAGGAGGATCTGCGCTTTTTCGCGGACACTGCGGCGGTCGCGCTCGAACGGGCCATCCTCGAAGACAGGCTCCGCGCGGAAAGCGAAAAACTTCTCGACAGCAACCGCCGGTCAAAAACTTTCTACGAGGAACTGGTAAACTCCCGCAAACTGGCCGCCATAGGCCGCATGGCCGCAGGCGCGGCGCATGAGATAAATAACCCCCTGGCCATCGTGTCGGGGCGCGTGCAACTGCTGCTCAAGATGGAGAGCGAAGACGGCAAGAAACGCCACCTCGACATGATAAAAAACCAGTGCGCGAGGATGGGGCGGATCATTTCCGACATATTGACTTTCGCAAGGCCGGAAAAGCCCGCCATCAAGTCTACGCCACTGGCGGAGATACTTGACGCCGCGGTAACGCTCGTCGAGAACGATGCGTCGGCGCGCGGGATTAAGATCACGCGAAACCTCCCTGCGCGGGTCCCGGCGGTGGCGGCGGACGCAGCCAAAATGGAGCAGGCCATCCGCAATATCCTCTCCAACGCGGTGGACGCGTCGGGGGATAATTCTGAAATCGTCATTTCCGCCGACGTCGGCGAAAAAGGCAAGTTTCTCGCCGTAAATATTGCCGATAACGGCTCAGGCATGGATGAGGAAACCCTCGGCCGCATCTTCGAACCCTTCTTTACCAGAAAAGAAGGCCGCGGAACCGGCCTCGGGCTTGCCATCTGTCACAGCATCCTACAGACCCACGGGGGGAAGATCCGCGTACGGAGCACCCTCGGCAAGGGGACCGTTTTCACTGTGTTGATTCCGGTTTGGAGAGGAGAATAACCCGTGACCGTCATGCACGGCAGCCTCGAGAGCAGGACCGATAATGACCGCGCCAAACTTCTCGTCGTCGACGACGAGCAGGAAATCTGCAACCTCCTCCAGGACGTGCTCACGGCGGAGGGTTATGACGTCGACGTGTGCAACGACCCCGTCAACGCGCTTGTCCGCATAAAATCCAACGGCTACGACGGCGTCATCACGGACCTCAAGATGCCGGGAGTCGACGGGCTCCAAGTCGCCCGCACGGTAAAGGACCACTCGCCGGGAACCGCGACCATCGTCGTGACGGCGTTCGCCTCGGTGCAGACCGCCATAGGGGCGCTTCGCACGGGGGTGGATGACTACATCTGCAAACCGTTTGACATCGACCAGATCGTCGAGGTGGTGAGAAAGTCGATAGCGCTACGTTTGGCGGAAAAGAGAAACAGTTCGCTTCTCGACCAGTTGCGGCAGTCCAACGCCCGCCTCCAGCAGCACGAGAAGAAACTCGCCGACCGCGTCATCCGCACCTCGAGAAACCTCATGACTTCCAACAGCCGCCTCACGCGCCGCGTAGGCGAACTCTCCATGCTCAACGACATCTCCCGCATGCTCGCCAACGAACTCAATCTCGACCACCTGCTCGACCTCGCGCTCAAGATCGTAAAGGAAAAGATGGGCGTGCGCGGCGGGATTGTAATGATTACCGACCCCTCCTCAGCCGGGCTCGTGGTGATGGCGTCGCTCGGCTTTGACCACAGCGCTCTCGGCGAATGCATACCGGTGGGGACGGGGCTGGCCGGTCACGTTGCGGCGCAGCGGACGCCGCTTCTAATCGAGGACATCCACGCGCAGGAAGAGGTACAGCCGGTCGCCTTCGAGGTAAACGGCTTCTCGTCCGTGCTCGGCGTGCCGCTGATGGTAAAGGAGACGCTTGTCGGCGTCCTCCTGGTATATGACAAGGCCTCGCAGGACAAATTTTCAGGCGAGGACACGCACCTTCTGGCGACGATAGGCGCTCAGATGGGCATCGCCATCGAAAACGCGCGGCTCTATAACGTCCTCCAGGACTCGACGCTTCGCACGGTGCAGGCGCTGGCGTCGTCGCTCGAGGCCAAGGATAACTACACGTCAGGCCACTCGGCGCGCGTGACGCATTACGCGATGCTTCTGGCCGAGAGACTTGGGCTCGGCGACCACTCTCTTCAAAACCTTCGCTACGCGTCGCAGCTCCACGACATCGGCAAAATCGGCATCACCGAACGGATACTCAATAAGCCCGGCAAACTCACCGACTGGGAATACGCAGCCATCAAGGACCACCCCGTCATCGGCGAGCGCATCATCCAGTCGCTGGACTTTCTCGACGAGGTTCGCGATATCATCCGCCATCACCACGAGCGCTACGACGGCGCCGGCTACCCTGACAACCTCGCAGGCGAGGATATTCCGCTTCTCGCGCGCATCATGGCCGTCGCCGATTCGTATGACGCCATGACGACGGCGCGCCCCTATCGCGCGGCCCTCTCGCGCGACAAGGCCATCACGGAACTCAAGCGCTGCGCGGACAGCCAGTTTGACCCGAGGCTCGTCGCGGAGTTTCTCGAGGTGCTCAAAAACGAGGACTTTCTCTCCGACGACACAGAGGAACTGACAAACCTCCTCTGAGTGAGCTGCAGAGTACGGGCGGCCAGACTCTCCACCCCTGACACACGCAGGCTGTTTCCCTGCCACGTGGTAAGGCGCCAAATCACCACAAGGCAAGACACCGGTATTCGGGGCCGCTCTGCTCGAAAGACCATGCCACGTCGAAAACTCAGCGGCGGGCAAGGGCGGTCAGCGCGAGATTGGCGGTGCCGCCTCTGGCGGGGTCGTTTCGCCAGCGCCCCAGTACCGGCAGGACAAGTGCAGGGCGGCGCTGAGCGAGAATAACGAGAGCGTCGGCTGCGGCGCGGTGGACCGAGGGGCGTTCGTCGGCGGCGAGCGTTTCGAGGATTTCAAGCGCGGTATCCGGATACGCCGCGCCGAGCGGAGTGCCAAGGGCGCGCGCGACATTCCAGCGGGGAATCTCCCTCTGGGAGCCGGTCCATTCGCTGAGTTTCAAGTAGACCGTCTGTGGGTCGCGCCGGCCGAGCGCAGGGATGGCCCGGGGGCCGAGATTCTGCCGGACATCCTTGCGGATGTCGGCTATGACATTATTCAGAAGGTCGAGGACGTCAAACACAGGGGCATCCGACACCGAGAGCCCCCGAATGGTCGCTGCGGCAATGGCGGAATCCTCTTCGAGGAGGCAGTCGAGCCAGAAGGAGCGGCTTTCCTTGAAGAACCGCGACGCGATACGGCTTACGAACTCGACGGCGAGTTCGCTGACGCGGTAGGAGACCTGGCATGCGAGGCGGCGAAATGCGCCGATGAGGTCCTCCCAGTCTTCGTCGACGGACGCGATGGCCACGTGTGTAGCGAGGACTGCCAGCGCCTCGCGGCGGCGCAAGCTCTCAGCGTAGTCACCTGAGCCCGCGACAGGCGCGTCAAGGAGCCGGTCGATAAGTGACGCTGCTTCGTACGCGTCGCCCGCGCGCCCGGCCAGCTCGGAGGCGAGTGCCTCGACGTCGCCCTGCGAAACGGCAAAGAGCCCCGGAGCGGCATCCCAGGGGCTGCCGTCGATGAACTCTTTTGCCATTGCGGAAAAGTCGGTCATAGTGTACGTGATTTTACGGGAGATGAGCGCGAACGGCAAGGAGGGGCGTCAGAAGGCAAACAGCGCAATCCTCCTTGCAGGGATGACGAACTCCCTTGAAAAGACCGCCAACCAGTCGTGAAGTTCACGCACTCGCGGCAGCAATCGTAATCGCAGGGACCCACATGGAAACCCGGCGGTTAGCCCACCCCGAACAAAGAATGGAAGGGTGAAGCACAACGGGTTATTCCAGAGTCCTCGCAACACGCAGGCCAGCGTAGTAGTTGCTCGCGGTGTTCGGGGTACTGCCGTCGCGGTTCGCCGAGCGCAGGCGCGGTGGATTATTACTCCACGACCCCCCGCGCAACACACGAAACGAACCACTCAAGGGGCCCTCAGGGTCCGTCACGCTCCCTGACGGGTAGTCGCCTTTCCAATCCGCGCACCACTCCCATACGTTACCATGCATGTCATACAAACCCCAGCCGTTCGGGCGCTTCTGCCCCACAGGATGTGTCTTGCCCCCGCTGTTGCTCTCGTACCATCCGTAGTCGCCCAACTGCGAGTCGCTCTCTCCAAACGAGAATCGCCCCCCGCTGCCAGCCCTGCATGCATATTCCCACTCGGCCTCCGTCGGAAGACGCAGGCCCCCCCAGTCGCAAAACTTCACTGCGTTATTCCACGACACGCACACTATCGGGTAATCGGCTTCGGTTGACGCATACACGTTCCAATCGCGGTCGTGACGCAGATAGTCACCATCTGCCTCCCGTAACCCATCGTATCCAGTGATTTCCACAAACGCCTGGTACTGCCCGTTTGTCACCTCGTACTTCCCAAGATAGAATGGCCTCGTTATCGCAACCCTGTGTTGAGGACCCTCTTCGTTTTCGCGCCTTGCCTCGTCAGAGGAGCTTCCCATAATGAACTCTCCAGCCGGAACAAACACCATCTCGATGCCTGTTTTGTCGTGTATCACTTCCTTCGCCCAGCCGGTATTCGTGTAGGGCTCGCCTAAAGTCCCCGGCGCAGCGTGGAAACCGGGTGGGACGCTTAAGTTCAATGCAGCCGCCTCTGACACGTCGCCGGGAACACTCAGCGCGACACGAAACCCGCAACTGCGACCCGAGCTCATGGGCGCGGTGTAGCTGCGGAGCGCCGAGCGACAGTGATAGGGATGGCTGACCCACGACCCACCCCGCAAAATACGGCATGACCCGGAAGACGGCCCCTGTGGATCGTCTGCCGGACTTCGCCCGTAGTAGCCGCTGTCATACCAGTCCACGCACCACTCCCATACGTTACCATGCATGTCATACAAACCCCAGCCGTTCGCGCGCTTCTGCCCCACAGGATGTGTCTTGCCCCCGCTGTTGCTGTCAGACCAGCCGAAATCACTTAGCTGAGAGTCGCTGTCGCCAAATGAAAACCGCGTCTTTGTACCCGCCCTGCATGCATATTCCCACTCGGCCTCCGTCGGAAGACGCAGGTCCCCCCAGTCGCAAAACTTCACTGCGTTATTCCACGACACGCACACTATCGGGTAATCGGCTTCGGTTGACGCATACACGTTCCAGTCGCTATGATGCCGCAAGTAGCCGTCATCAGCCTCCTGCGACCCGTCGTATCCAGTGATCTCCACAAACGCCTGGTACTGCCCGTTTGTCACCTCGTACTTCCCAAGGTAGAATGGCGTCATTATCGCAACCCTGTGTTGAGGACCCTCTTCGTTTTCGCGCCCTGTTTCGTCAGAGGGGCTTCCCATAATGAACTCTCCTGCCGGAACAAACACCATCTCAATGCCTGTTTTGTCGTGTATCACTTCCTTCGCCCAGCCGGTATTCGTGTAGGGCT
>CALMGO010000466.1 GCA_937863625.1 uncultured bacterium | reverse complement strand
ACAGGTTGATATGTCCAACGGGCCGTGCTTCTTGATGATGTTATCAAGCAGCAGGTTCATGCCGAGCGTATCGCTTGATATGTGACCGGCGATGACCACATTCACATGATGCTTCTTGGCCTCTTTCAAGTGGTCTTCCCCGATATGCATGCCGACAACCGTTCCCACTCCGGCCTGCACAGGTTTCTCGAACGCCTCTTTCGAGCCCCCTGTCCCGCCGGTCATATCGACAAACACTCTGCCAGCCCTGCCGCCCGACGAACCGGCGACGATCTTGGGGCCGGCATTCGTTTTCGCGCCCGTCTGGTACTCGGGCAGCTCAAGCAAATAGTCGATGATCTCTGAAAGAAACATCGGCTTTTTCTCGTCAAATTCCTTCTGCAGAAACTGCGTAACTCCATTATCGGCAGGAGTATGCACACAGATAAACGGCAAGTCGAGCAGGCGCGCGGCATCGACTGCGCGCGTGTGGTTCACCGGGAGCATTCTTCGCTCGACTTCCTTGATCCGGTCTTCGAGAATCGCCTCCGCCACATTGATGGGGACGCCAAACCGGTTCAGAATGTCGGCCTGCATTTCCATCACCTCATAAAAATTGGCCATTGCCCTTCCTTCGGGATGATGGGCCAGCACGAGGTCGATGGGTTTGCTCGAGGCGCGGATACGGTCGGCAAGCAAGACTTCCGCTATTTCAATATCTATGCCGACCAGTGCCGAACGAATAGGCTTATCATGGTCTCCATGAAGGATTCGAGTATCGGCGTGGGGGTTCGAAAACTTCTCCTTATCGAAAAAATTCTTCTGCTTTGGGTCGAGCTTCTCGAAGTCTTTGCGCTGCTTTTCCAGGAGGGAATCAATGGCGGACTTTCCCCTGGGGTCATTCTGTATGCCCCATTCAATAGAAGACTTATAGAATTGCCCTAGGGTGGGAAAGCCTTGGTTTTGCACACAGAATTGTACCACATGACTGCTGATTTGTCAAACAGACCGACCGGTATGTTTTTCGTGTTTTCACTTTTGGCTAGCCAGGCGGCCAGGTCATGTGGCGACCGCCAAGCACGTGGGCGTGTATGTGGAAAACCGATTGTCCCGCATTTTTGTTACAATTTATTACGATCCGATATCCCGGTTCCGCCACATTCTCGTCCTTCGCGATGTCCCGGCAAACGAGCAGGAGGTCGCCGAGGATTTGCGCGTCGGCTTCGGCGGCGTCATTCATGGTCGCAATGTGCTTCTTGGGGATGACCACGACATGGACCGGCGCCTGAGGCTGTATATCGCGAAACCCCAAGAAACGTCCGTCCTCGTACACCTTATCCGAGGGGATTTCTCCGCGCGCGATTTTGCAGAATAAGCACTCCGGCATGATTAAGCCTCCTTTTTGGCGTTTTGGCGAATGTATCTCGCGGTTGGATTTAATCTTCTCCCGCTAGACCCTGGATTCCTGCTTTCGCAGTAACTATGATGCTAAAGAGGTTGAGCCTCTGATTCGGAAAAGGGTAATGTAGAAGCACTAGAAACCCCAAAACCGAAAGGAGGCTCTATGGGAGTATATGCGAAGGAGTGGGTGAAAGGCAAGACGGTATTCGTAGGACTTGACCTTCACAAGGAGAATTGGCAGATAACTGCGATAGCGGACGCAGAGGTGGTGTTTGAGAACCGCATAGCCGGCTGCTGGGAAGAACTGAAGAAGGTGCTGGATAAATTTCAGGACGCCGATGCCATTGAGACGGTGTACGAGGCCGGGTGCCATGGTTTCTGGGTATATGATCAACTCGTGGAGTATGGAGTGCAATGCATTGTGACCCCTCCCAGTTTGCTTCCTGTAGAAGCGGGAAATCACGTAAAGACAGACAGGCGGGACAGCCGCAAACTTGCGGCACTGCTGAGCAAAGGAATGCTGAAGCAGGTGTGGGTGCCGAGCGTGCAGGAGCGCCATTTCCGGCAGGTGCTGCGCAGGCGCCGACAGCTGGTGCGCGAGCGGGTGCGCGTGCAAAATCAGATTCTCTCCGAACTGCTCCAGTTTGGGATGCGCTTCCCAAAGCCGCAGGGGCGGTGGGGACGCCAAGTAAAAGAGAACTTGTGGCGAATCAAGTTTCCCGATCGGCTGGTACAGGTGAGTTTTGAATCGCTCCTGATGCATTACGGGCAGCTTGATGCTCAGGTAAAAACGCAGACTGATCTGATATATGAGCTCGCAAAGAGGCCGGAGTATGCAGAAGGGGTAAAGATCTATACTTCGGCGCCGGGAATCGGGGTGCTCACGGCAATGGAGATACTGCTGGAGATTGGCGACATGAGCCGTTTCCGAAAGGCAAAATCACTGGGCGCGTATGTGGGGCTGACACCGTCACAATATTCAAGCGGTGAAAAAGTACGGATGGGACGCATAACGAGAGTGGGCAAGGCCAGCGTGCGTGCGGCCTTGATCGAGGCGGCCTGGACCGCCATTCGCAAAGACGCCGCGCTTCGCGAGATATATGAGCGGCTTCGAGCAAGAGCGGGAGCGAAACGAGCTATTGTTGGTATCGCCAGGAGATTGCTTCTGCGGCTGCGGCGCATGATATTAGACGGCTGTCCCTATGCTTTCGGCATAGTGGGATAAGATTTTTAGGGGCCGGAAGATGACGCTGTCATTCCTGTGGCCAGAGGCGTAATCGCCCTGGACCGCGTTTCGCAGGGTGTCACTTTCCCTCTGAATCCCCCTCGAATTGATCACATGTGGCTAACAAAGACCACGAATAGCAGGCTGGTGAGATTCACTGAGGCGGCCCCGCATACAGGTAAAAGATAAGGAAGCGAGGAAGAAAATAAGAAAAGAGCGCTGTGGAAATGACGCACTATGGACAGCCGTGGAAAACGCATTGCGTTTCCCACACCTGCCCACAGTGCTTGGATAACCTCGGAAGGTTATCCACGATTCCCACAGCGCCTTCTGCGACTATTCGCTTCATGCGAATCATAAAAGAAGAAGAAAGAAAACCCGCAGCTCTACATTTCCCTTGACAAGAGCACATAGCAGGAATGACGTGGCGATTCGGCTCTCATTCTCCTCTTGCGAAAGCGTCGGGCCCGAGCGCGAGGCAGGTTCCAGCCGCTCATTGTTTGCCCATCTGGACCGTCACCTCGTGCCGGCGTTTGTCATCTTGCAGGGGAATGTGGTTGCCAAGCAGGCGTCTGCCATCAAGCTCGACAGATTTGACACCGCGACTGATGTGTTCGGGATTTTCGATGTGAATGCAGTAGAGAGCTTCCCCGAATCGATAGGTAATGGCGCAGTTCGACCACGCTTCCGGAATGCAGGGGTCAATTTCGAGAGCATCTCCCCGACGCCTGATTCCCAGGATGGCCTCGATTCCCAGCCGGTACATCCACCCGGCTGAGCCTGTGTACCACGTCCAGCCGCCACGTCCGGTCAAAGGGCGCACGCTATACACGTCGGCCGCGATGACGTAGGGCTCCACCTGATAGCGCTCGACGCGCCCGGGCGTATCCGCATGATGGATCGGGTTCAACAGGCGGAATAAGGCTTCGGCCCGGTTGCCATCGCCGAGCACGACGAACGCCCATGCGACCCAGAGAGCGGCATGGGTGTACTGGCCGCCGTTCTCGCGCACGCCGGGCGGATAGCCCTTGATGTACCCCG
>CALMGO010000465.1 GCA_937863625.1 uncultured bacterium | reverse complement strand
GCAACGACAAAAAACGTGTACACCATGTCCGTCCGCGCCGCGCGTGCGTTCCAGACAAATTCAATCGCAGACGCCGTCATCACCGCCGCCAGAAATCCGGTCGTCGAATCGTAAAGCCTCCTCACCAGCAGGAACGTCGCGAGTATTGCTCCTATCCCCGCCAGCCCCGATGGGAATCTCGCCGCGAATTCATTTACACCGAAAACCGCGTACGATGCCGCCGCCAACCAGTGGTACAATGGCGGCTTCGTGAGTGCTATCATGCCGTTAAGATGCGGCACTATGTAGTCGCCGGTTACGTACATCTCCCGCGCAATCTCCGCCGACCGCGCCTCGCTCGACGCCGAAAGCGCCGTATCGCCTGTCCCCACCACAAACAATAGTGTCCCCGCCAGCGCAAGCAGCACTGTGTAGGCGAAGTCCCGGCCTCTTTCCCCTTCAATCAATATGATGTTGCGGAGGTATATGAATACCCCCGTCCCCTGCCCCACTATAAATACCGGGTCTCGCACCTTCACCGCATACGCCAGAAGCATGACCCCGCCGCAGAGGCTTATATACCAGAATGACTTCGGCATGACGCTTCGCTTCTCGCGCTCGCTTACTATCCACTGCACCACAAAGCGCATGAAGAAAATGACCTGCCCCGCCAGTCCAAATGCAAGCCACACTCCCGTCGCATGCACTTTCGATTCTTTGGCCACTCCCGGCAGCACGAGCGACAGTACCAGTAGCGCCACTCCACCCGCAAGCACCCAGCTCGCCGCGCCGAATCCCTTCTCCTCCCGCCTCCGTATCAACGCGACGTTTCGGATATAAATTATCGCCCCTACCGCCTGCCCCAGGATAAATACCGGGTCTCGCGTGTGCACTGAATACGACAGCAGCAGAAGTCCCCCGACAAGGCTCGCATACCAGAACGCAGTCGGGACGACGCTTTTCTTCTTCTTTTCGCTGGCCAGCCATTGGATGAAAAAACGCATGAAGAATGCGCCCTGGGCGACATAACCCAGCATCCTCCACCAGGCATCGCCCGAAGAAAATTGTTGCCCGACAAATGCCGCCAGTTGTTCTATATGACCCTGCAAGGTCCTACCCCTCTTTGCGTATGCGGTAATTGAGGTGCCTGCGCCGCATCCACATGACCGCCAGAAGGTCCATTGTGGGTTTGAGGAATCGATTGAAGATGCTGTACTTGGATTTGCCGAACCGCCGCGGCCGGTGGTTTACCTTCACTTCAGTCACTGTGCCGCCTTCTATCTTCACCAGTGTCGGCAGAAATCTGTGCATGCCGGTATAGAGTTTCACATCACGCAGCGCTTCCCGCCTGAACGCCTTAAGCGAGCACCCCGTGTCGTGAATCGTCTCCCCCGTCGCCCAGTTGCGTATCCGGTTTGCGAACCGGCTCGTGAGTTTCTTCGTCCACGTATCCTTCCTCTCGGCCCTCCACCCTACCGCCGCGTCGTATTCGTCCAGTTTCGACAGCAGTGTAGGAATGTCCGCCGGGTCGTTCTGGAGGTCCGCGTCTATAGTCACGATTACGTTGCCGCGCGCGTGCTTGAACCCCGCATCAAACCCCGACGACTGCCCGTAGTTCCCGTCGAAATACACCGGCGAAATATGCGCTTTCTCTGCCGCAAGCCTTTCAACGACCTCTCGTGTGCCGTCCGTCGAGCCGTCCTCCACGATGACAATCTCAAATGACTTTCCCGTTGGACCGAGCGCCTTCTCGATCTCCCCCACGAGTATGGGGATGTTTTCGACCTCGTTATATGCCGGAACAACAATGGAAATGTCCGGCCTCGTCCTGTTATCCATTCTCTTCTCCCTGTATCTGCCGCATGCGGCACCTATGCTATCCCTTTGCGCCTTAATGTCAATTGTCCGATACCCTTGCACGCCTCCGCCTTCACTTTACGCTTGTCCCTTTTCGGCGTTATGCTATAATTTCCGTGCATGCCTTGCTCCGCGCGTACAAGGCCCACTCAGGCGCACACAGGGAGACGCATTATGCAGAAGATCGACAAAATCGCCCTCGTTGACGCAGCTCTCACCGGAAAGCCTGTCGAGCGCATCCCCTATAGCCTCTGGTACCATTTCCCCCCGGACGCCGTCCGCGCCAACGCATGCGCAGATGCCCACATTGCACACTATCGCCGTTATGACCTCGACTACATAAAGGTCATGAACGATAACCCCTACGATATGCCCGCTTCCATGCCCGTCGTAGCGCTCGCCAAGGACTACCTCAAACTTCAGCCCCTCACCGGCGACGAGCCTGGCTTCAAGTATCAGCTTGAGGCCCTCCACGAAATGAAAAGGCACGTCGGCTCGGAGGTGCGTTTCGTCGTCACCATATTCGGCCCCTTTGCTACCGCCATGAAGATATCCCGCCAGCGCGCCGTCGAACACCTGCGTGAAGACCCCGAGGCGTTTGAACATGGCGTCACTGTCCTGGCCAAGAGCCTCTCCAATTTCGCCGTAAAGGCCCTCGCCGCCGGCGCAAGCGGTATCTTCCTCGCCGCAAGTGGCGCCGAGCCCTCCATGCTCTCCAA
>CALMGO010000464.1 GCA_937863625.1 uncultured bacterium | reverse complement strand
ACCAATTCTTTTTATTTCCTTTTCATTATCATCGCCAAACAAACTCTTGAGGAAGTTAAACACCCAAGCATCGCCTTTCAGTGTATTTAAGTCTATGTCCACCACCGCCGTTGGAAACATCGCGTTGACCTCGTCGACTATCTTCTCCGTGCCCGCGCCGTAGAACTTCACGTTGCGGTATCCGCAATCCGGGCACTCCGTCGGAGGCGCCTCGGTGTGGCCGCAATAGTGACACTCAACGAGGTCCTTGGCCCGGTGAAAAGTAAGCGTGATGTCGCACGAAGGACACTTGCCCACCCAGCCGCAGCGCCTGCACGTGAGATACGTGGCAAAGCCCCGGCGGTTCAGGAAAAATATCACCTGCTCACCGCGCGACAACGCGTTTTTCGTGTGAAATTCGAGCCTTCGCGAGATGATGGTGTAACGCTTTTGATCGTCGCGCTCCGCCCGCATGTCAACTATCTCCACCGGCGGAAGCGGCCTGCCCTCCACTCTGTTCGGCAGGTCGATGCGTTCCATTTCGCCGACTTGCGCCGCGTGGAAACTCTCCAGGCTCGGCGTGGCGCTCCCGAGAATCACCGGGATATTGAGCATCTGTGCGCGCTTCAGGGCCACCTCGCGAGCATGATAGCGGGGGCTCGTCTCCTGCTTGAATGTCGTCTCGTGCTCCTCGTCTATCACCACGAGGCCGAGACGCCGAGTAGGCGCGAATATCGCTGACCGCGCCCCTATCACGACGTCGGCGTTACCCGACTGTATGGCCCACCACTCGCGGTGGCGCTTGCCCGGGGCAAGATGGCTGTGAAGAACGGCGATATTGGCAAAGCGCGCCTTGAATCTGCTCGTTGTCTGCGGCGTCAGCGATATCTCGGGCACCAGCACTATCGCCTGCCGGCCGGCGCGTATCACGCTTTCAATCGCCTGAAGGTAGACCTCCGTCTTGCCGGAGCCGGTCACGCCAAGCAGAAGCGTCGGCGCAAAAAGTCCCGAAGCGAGTGCGCTCGACACCCTCTCCACGGCATGCGTCTGTTCGCGGGTCAATAAGAACTGTCTCTCGTAAACCCTTACAGATTCTTCACGCCTGATGCGGCCGGCTCGAGTCGGCACGTTCCTGAGCTCGACCAGTCCCGTCGACAGCGCCGCACGCGCCGCCGATTGGCTGACTCCCGAGCGCGATGCGGCTTCGGCCACCGAGAGACGCCCGTCATCATCCGCTACCGCCTCGACGACCGCGCGCCTCTTTGCCAGCCTCTTCGGCCAGGCCACAATCTCCGCAAGCGTCTCCTCACGAGACTTTACAAGCGTCAGGACATCGCGGTTGCCCACGTTGTAGCGCACGCCCGCAGGCAGCGCCGCTTCGAGCGCCTCCCCCCAGCCCGCCATGTAGTAGTCGGCCACCCAATGGGTGAGTTCGAGCATGTGTTCGTCGATGAGCGATTCGTCGTCGATAACGTCCCGGATTGATTTGAGATCGGGATATTCGCCTGCCGTGTCGCTCAGGCCGACGCAGTATCCCACTTCGCGCCGGTTCCCGAGCGGCGCCTCCACGCGCTTGCCCGGCGCTATCCTGCCGCAAAGCGCCTCCGGCACCGCGTACGTGTAAGCCTGCGCCAGCGGCAGGTTAAATGCCACCTCCGCGTATAACCGCACCGCCTGCTTCGGATTTCTATCAAAAAGGTCCATGGGGTCGCGAATATACCCGCGGCGCCCCTTGATTGCAACCGTCCTGCGACATGCGCTTGCCCCGTGCCGCACCCTGCGTATAATAGCCGCTTCCTTAGAAAGGGGCAGTCATGTACGAAATAACAGCCAAGAAGCAACTTGCAGAGTCGATATACCGCATATCCATCTATGCGCCGCATATCGCCGCCAAGCGAAAAGCCGGGCATTTCGTCCTCATCATAGCTCGCGAAGGCGGGGAGCGCATCCCGCTGACAATCGCCTCCTCGGACATCGAAGCGGGCACCATCGACCTCGTCTTTCAGGTCGTCGGCGAATCCACGCATCATCTCGCCGCGATAGAAGTCGGGCATCCGGTCCCGCATGTGGCGGGCCCCCTCGGCTCGGCCACCGACGTCCATAAGGTCGGCCACGTCGTCGTTGTCGGCGGCGGTGTTGGTCTCGCCGCGGCGCTCCCGATAGCCGTCGCCATGAAAAACGCCGGCAACACGCTCACCAGCATCATTGGCGGCCGTGCAAAGCCGCTTGTCATACTTGAAGACGAATTTCGCGCAGTAAGCGATTCGGTCATCATCACCACCGACGACGGTTCGTACGGACAAAAGGGATTCGTAACGACCGCGCTTAAGACAATCCTGGATGCCGGCACGAAAATCGACGAGGTAGTCGCGGTAGGCCCCATGCCGATGATGCGCGCAGTCGCCGAAACCACCAGGCCCTTCGGCGTAAAGACCGTCGTGAGCCTGAATCCCATCATGGTTGACGGCACCGGCATGTGCGGAGGATGCAGGGTCACCGTGGGGGGCAAAACGTTCTTCGCCTGTGTGGACGGGCCGGAGTTTGACGGCCACCTGGTCGACTGGAAAGAACTGTCCGATCGTCTCGCCACCTACAAAGACATGGAGCGAGAGTCCTACGAGCGCGCCAAGGCCGCCCATGCATGCCGCCTCGACGGCGTTGATATGGATAAACCTTAGTCTCTTATCATCCGCCTGGCGAACGTCACCAGAAAAAGCGACATGAGCAGCGCCCCCGCCAGCGCTTCGCCCGCTACGTAAAGGGGTAACCACCATCCTTGCGACGGATACGGCACCTGCTGCGGCCGGTAGTCCCCCAACCCGAGCGTTGTAAACGTCACCGTCGAGAAGTATATCGTACTCACCATCGAGGCCGGCATCGGGCGCATCTGCCCATCGAGGAGGTTGAGATGATACAGCGTGTATATCTGCGCGGAAAAGAGTATCACAATGAGCGCCCACAAGAGCACTCCGCCCGGCCTCTCGCCATACGCGCAAGACCAGTCGAGAAAAATGGTCTCCAGGATGTTTACGAATTTTCCCCAGAGCCACGACGGAGTAAAAACTTTTAACCCTTCGCTACGCTCCCGTCTGTGGTGCTGGCGGGCCCGGTAGTAGCAGTGCCCCGCGAGTTCAAATACTCCATGCGCCTTGTAAAGGTGGGCCCACTGCATGAGGGCGTCGGTGTCGGCCGCCTTGTTGTCACCGCAAAACTGTCGTGCCAGCCGACTCGACAGCACGGTCGACGCCCCGTTAACGCGCGACCCGCGAAAGTCCGCGCTCAGTATCGTCGCCCTGTCAAATCTCGTCCCGCGAAGGTCCGCGTCCTGCATGTCCACATACGTGATCGACGCCCCCTGCAGCTGGGCGTTGAAGAGATTGGCCCCCTGCAGCTGCGCCGTCCGCAGGTCCGCCCCCTGCAGGTTAGCCTCAACGAGGTGCGCGTTCTGGAAATTGGCGTAGATAAGTTGTGTGTTCCTGAGGTCTGCCTTGTAAAGGTCCGCGCCCTGCAGCTTCGCCCACCAAAGGCTCGTCTTCTCCATGTTCACGCGCACCATGTTCGCGTTTTCAAGATGCGCTTCCAGAAGATCCGCGCCCTGGAGTTCCGCATCCGAAAGGTCCGCATCCTGGAGTCTGGCCCCCAGAAGGTACGCGTCTTTGAGGTTTACGCGCGCCAGTTTCCACCGGCTCAAGTTGGCGTTCTTGGGGAAAAGCGGCCGCCAGCCGGGATGCTGATCTCTAAAATCGTTGAAACCGTCGACGCCCTTGCGAAGAAGTTCCAGCCATTCCTCCGGCGTCGGTTCGGTCACTTCGCCTGGCGTCCCCTGTTTCGGTTCTTCCTGCGACATCTGGTCACCCCGGATTGTCTGCTGTTATCACGCTGTCGACACATACCGCTTGAGAGTATACACGCCGCCCCGGCGTTTCCCAAAAAACTTTCTCCCGTCCGCTAACGCCTCTGCCCCGGCAAAAACGGAAGGCTGAATATCTGCTGGTAGAAGTCCTGCGAGGAATCCACCAGGTAGTAGCGCTCGGTACCAAGAAAACTGTTGAGCCACGTCATCCTGTCGGCAGCCGCGCGCGATGGCATTCCCTTGCTGCAATCAGCCACCCAGAAGAGTTTCACGGCCGCGGTTGTCCCCCCAAGCGCCCCCAGCCGCGACGGATGGAGATTCCCAGCCGCGAAAAACGGACACAAACCCCTGCCCGTCGCCAGTTCGCTCGCCGCCAGCAGGGTATCGCTATCGATCTCCTCGCATACTGCGCTCGGCACAAACACCATCGGGAAGAACTCCCTCAGGCAGTCGAAAAATCGGGCCACGCACTGCTCGTCCCCTCCCGCGACAAACACGAGCGGTTCGTTCGTGCGCGTCTCCGGGATGGCAAGTCGCGCGAGTAAATCTTTTGCGTTGCTTCGCCCTTCGCTATTCATCACCGGCCTCTTGTGCCACACCCTTTATCGGCGGCAGGATATCCAGCAAATCCGTCAGAGTCGTAATCCGCGCACAGTGAAATTCGCTGTGCAGGCACAGCGGGTCCAGCAGCACGCCTTTAAGCCCCGACCGCCGCGCCCCCTCTATATCAACCGCGTATATGTCGCCCACGAAGACGCACTTGTGCGGTTGCGTCTCAGCCGCGTCGGTGGCCATGCGAAAGATCTCCGGGTCGGGTTTCTCCACACCGACGGCCGCCGAGTCGATGATGAACGTCAACAGCGACGTGAGGTTGTGCCTTTCAAGCAGCGGCTTTATGCGCCCATCGCTGTTGGATATCACGCCCAGGATATACCCGCGCCGCCGCAGTTCGGCAAGGGTCGGCGCCACGAAATCCGGCACGCTGCGCCACAGAATCGATTTGGCATGTTCTTCCATGAGTATGTTCGCACACTCCCCGGCAAACCCTTCCGGGATCCCCGCAAGCTCCAGCACGCGTGCAAAATAAGGCGTGATCCTGTCCGCGTCTGACGCGTACTTCTTCAAGAGCGCCATTCGGCTCAGTTCGTATGCCGCCACGTTCTGGCCGTAGACAAGCGCACTCTCATCCATCTCCCAGCCGTCATCGCGCAGCCGTCCGGCTATCCACTCTACGTCAAGATAAGTCAGGGTGTTGCCCGCGTCGAAAAATACTCCACGTATCTCCGCGCCAAGGTCCACCGTCTCGCCCATATCAAACACGTCGCCTGTCAAAGTCCTCCCCCCAATCGGCAGGTCACCGGACAAGCCTCGCCTCCGAAACCTCGTACCCCGCTCACACTATCCTCCCCGTGAGGTAAAAGAGATCCATAACCTCCGTCACGCTTCCCCCCCGGATCACTATTCGCCGAGAACTCGCCGCCTCGATACCGGGCACCAGAGTCGACCTCTCCACAGGGTCGGTCGTCGAGAACTCCACCACGAATTCTACGGGCGCGTCAACCGAATATGTTTTTATCTCGTCCCGCGCCTCAACCGCCTCGGTTATCTTCTCGCGAATAAGCCGCCGCGCCGAATCCGGCGACAGGCTCAGCGCCCCGAACCGCGTGACCGCCTGTTTCACCGGCGCAGTCACCACTCCATCAACGAGGTCCTCTGCCTCCCCGCATGCCGCCGCGTCGCCGCTCACAAATACGAGCGGCGTCCCGTAATCCCCGAAGAGCGCCGCAAGATGGCCTATCTCGCCGATCAGCGTTCCGTTAAGCCACGTCGCGACGTATGTCCTGTCCGAATGCGAATGCGAAAGCACCGCCATCGGCGCGTCCGCCATAGCGTGATAACCGACCAGGCACAGCGCGTCATATCGGTTCTCGGCCATCGCCTTCCAAGGCACCTGCCCTAACGCAATCCGCACACGCGGATCGAGCTTCTCCAGCTGGCCACGCAGCGACTCCGCGTGCCCCTGCATCACGAGCACTTCCTCGGCCCCGGCGTCAAAGCACCCCGCGGCTGCAGCGTTTACTTCGCCGGCCAACAGCGACGCATACTCCTGAAACGCCCCGCTTGTGTCGTTTCTGTCCCACACGACTTTGCCCGTCACGCTCGAGGCAGCCGCGTCGTACTGCATGCTGTAGG
>CALMGO010000463.1 GCA_937863625.1 uncultured bacterium | reverse complement strand
CCGACAGCCTCCCGGCACGTCCGTCGCGAGAAAGTAGTCCCCCGGAGCGTCAGTCAGCCAGATGGGTCGCTGACTTCGCGCGTACCACAGAGGTTCGTCGTATATGGCAAGCGGCGTCGCGGCCGCCTGCCAAATGCAAGCAGCCGCGATTGCCGCCGCCAGCCCCCCAAGCCCGATGTAAGAGCATCGGCGCACTTGTCCCCCCTATGGAACAACGCCTGCCTCTTGCAGTGTGCGCACCAAGGTCCGCTTCTGCGCGCTTGAGCAACCCGGGTTCTGCGCGCACCGGCCATGCCACACTGCGCCGTACACCTGCTGCCTGTAACCCGCAAGCTTCGGCCTGACCGCATTATGGAGGAGGGTCTGACAAATCGAGGAATCTCGACGGGTTTATTTCACAGAGGGGCTTACTTGTCCGTATACTTGAGCGCCATGCCTGATTGTATCCGCAATGCGACCCTTCAGGTGGCGTCACACTGGTATGGTTTGCTCGATATGTCGTTCCTTCAGTCGTGAACGGGCACGCGATAATGCCCCGCCTGCGCCGGCATGTTCACTTCTCGCCTGTTATTCTGCGACTTCCATTGCCGGTACTCGGGCGTTATAATTTCACTCTTTGATTCCTGGCGCGCTTTGGTAATCGCTTCGCCTCGGAGAATGAAGGTATGCCGGTTGACAGTGTTTCTTCGCAGACTCCAGTGAAGAAAGTCCTCGTTCTGCACCCGTTCTTTATCACGCTCTTCCCGGTTCTCTTTCTTTTCGCGCAAAATCTCGGCGACACCCGCGTCGAGACCATCTTCGCCCTGTCCGCCAAGATCCTCTCCGGCAGTATCGTCATCTGGGCTGTCATGGCCTGGTTATCGAAGAACGGCAGAAAGTCCGGCCTCATCCTCTCGCTATTTATCCTCCTGTTTTCCTCGTACGGTCATTTCGCCGAGATCCTTCGCCGCCTCGGTTTCTCTCTCCCCTGGATAGGCCGCGACGCCGTAATCCTTCTCATCCCTGCAGGCATCCTCGTATTCATTGCATGCACTTACTTCATCGTCCGCTCGCGTTCGGATTTCATCAATATCACCCGCATTCTGAACCTCACCACTGCCTTCCTCGTCATCTTTCCCGCCGCCAGGATCACCTCCTACGAAATAAAGGTCGCGCAGGCGAGGCAAATGGCCGCCGCAAGGGAAGGCACCATCCTCAAAATTCACAAGCCCGCCGTCAAACGCAATATCTACTACATCATCCTCGACGCTCACGGGCGCTCTGATGTCTTGAAAGCCCTCTACGATTACGACGACACCCCGATGATTTCACACCTCAAGGAGAAAGGTTTCTTCGTCGCATCGAAAAGCCGCGCCAACTACTCGTGTACGCTCTATTCACTCGCTTCCTCTCTCAACTTCGACTACCTTGATGCGCCTACCGGAGCCTACGACATCGGAGACTGGGTCCCCACCAAGGACATGATCGCGCATTCCAAGGTCTCAAAGCTCCTCAAAGACGTCGGTTATCGCTTCGTCAGTTTCGACAATGCCGGCGAAGTCCAGAACGCAGACTTCCCCATGAGCCCCTGGAAACGCTCCGAATTCGCCGACCAGCTCCTCAGGACCACCGCCGCCGTTTCCGTCTCCAATATCGCCGACAGGAAAAGACGCGAAGTGCTCTACCCCTTTGAATGCCTGCCTGAAACCGCCGACGCCCCTTACCCCGTCTTTGTGTTCGCTCACATCATGGCCCCGCACAGGCCCTTTGTATTCGCCGCAGACGGCTCAGACCCCGGATGCTGGGGCCACCCCGGCACCCCCACCACTAACCTTGTCTCCGAAACCGATGGGCTTTCCCGCCCTGAGCACATAGAGCACTACCGCCGGCAGATAGCCTACGTTGACACTCTCCTCGTCAAGACTGTCGATGCGATTCTCGCCAAATCCCGCATTCCTCCCATTATCGTCATTCAGGGCGACCACGGTCCCGAGGCATACCTCAACCCCCTGGATGTCAACGGCACTTACTTCAACGAGCGGATGAGCATC
>CALMGO010000462.1 GCA_937863625.1 uncultured bacterium | reverse complement strand
GACCGGTATTGAGTCTCTGATATAATCGGCGCCACAGGCGGTGGCGTTCGCCTTCATCCGTCGCATCCAATGCGGCCAATAACGCCTGCACGGGAAGAGTGTGTGGGCGCTGCGCCGTGACACTCGCGTTTTATTTATCTGCGGGAGAAATCCATGCGTGATTTTATGCTTTTGGCGATAGCGGGGGCGATGGGGACGCTGGGACGTCATGCGGTAAACGTGAGTGCGAGCCGGTATCTGGGCGCGCATTTTCCATTCGGGACGCTGGCGGTGAACTGCTTCGGGTGCCTTCTGGCGGGGTTTCTCGCGCAATTCGCGATTGGCGCGGGGACACTCTCCCCGGGGGCGAAGCTGGCAATAATGGTGGGATTTCTCGGAGCGTTTACGACGTTTTCGAGTATGAGTTATGAGACGGTGGCGCTATTTGAGGCGGGTTCGTGGCGAAGCGCAGGGACGAATATCGCGGCCAATCTCGTTTTGGGACTGGGGGCGACGATGGCGGGGCTTGCGGCCGCAAGGGGCATTTTCGGCAGGGGTTAGAGGCGCGCGCGGGCGGGATGGGAGCGGGGCCGAGCTTGGAAAAGGCTTGAAGTTGAGGCGGTGCAAGGATATGCTTAAAGGCCTTGTTTTGGGTGGCGCTAACGGGCAAGGGAGGCTGTAGATGGAGACTTTTGAAGGGAAACTGGTTGCTTCAGGCAGGAAATTCGCCCTGGTGGCGAGCCGTTTCAACAGCCTCATCACCAAGCAACTCATATCCGGCGCACAGGACTGCCTTTTGCGGCACGGGGCCTCGGCGGACGATTTGACGCTGGTGTGGGTGCCGGGGTCGTTTGAGATGCCGCTGGTGGCGGCCAAATGCGCGGAAAGCAAGAAATATGATGCGGTTATCTGCCTCGGAGCGGTGATACGAGGCGAGACACCGCATTTCGAATATGTGGCGGCGGAGGCGGCCAAAGGCCTCGCGCAGACGATGCTCAAGACGGGCGTGCCGGTGGCGTTCGGGGTGCTGACGACAGACAACGTGGAACAGGCGATAGACCGCGCAGGGATGAAGTCGGGCAATAAGGGCGCGGACGCAGCGATGGCCGCCATCGAGATGGCGGACCTGATGGGTCGTCTGGGCGGCAAGTAGTACAATTGAGACTTCACTCGACGCCGGTCAGAGCCGGTCAATCGTCCATGGGGAATCCCGATGCGTAAACGGACCCGCGCCAGAAGGCTTGCCATGCTGGCATTGTACCAGGCGGATGTATTGAGCGAGGAGTTTACGGCGGGCGCGCGCTCATGGCTTGCGGCGACGGGACGTGACGAGGAACTGCTGGCGTTTGCCAAGAAACTCTTCGACAGCACCCTCCTGCACATGGGCGACATCGACCCACTCATCGAACAGGCCGCGCAAAACTGGCAACTAAAGCGCATGGCGGCGGTGGACCGCGCGGTTCTGCGGCTGGCCGTCTGCGAACTGCACTATCTCAGCGAAACCCCTCCAAAGGTCGTCATTAACGAGGCGGTCGAAATGGCCAAACGCTACAGCACGGCGGCGAGCGGCTCGTTTGTCAACGGCATACTCGACAAGATACACAAGGACCATCAGAAATCCCGTAAGGACGAGACCCAGAAGAGATGAAGTATATAAACGTGGCGGACCTTCATATTCACACTACGGCGTCGGACGGCGCGTACGGTGTCGAAGAGGTCACGCGGATGGCGTCTCAGGCGGGGCTCGAAATCATATCAATCACCGACCACGACAGTGTGTCGGCGCTCGACGCAAGAGACAAGATAACCTCGGTGGAACTGGTGAGCGGCGTCGAACTCTCGGCGGAGCTGGGGGCGCGCGAAGTTCATATCCTCGGATATTACATCAACCCGGACGACGAGAAACTCCGGGTGACTCTTGAGGGACTCCAGAAGATGCGCCGGGCTCGGTTGCACGCGATTTTAGAAAAACTCTCCGAGATGAAGATAGACATCGACCCGCAGGAGGTGCTCGACATAGCGGCGGGCGCGTCGGTGGGGAGGCTCCACGTGGCGGAACTCCTGATAGACAAGGGGCACGTCAACACGCTCTACGAGGCGTTCAGGAACTTTCTGGGGCCGGAGGGAAAGGCGTTCGTCCCGAAGACGCGGTTCAGCGTGTACGAGGCGATAGAACTGCTTCACTCGGCGGGAGGCGCGGCGGTGCTGGCGCATCCAGGGTATGTGTTTGCGCCGGTGGAGGTGAGAGGCTTTGCGCGCGAGGGGCTCGACGGGATAGAGGCGTACTATCCGCGGCATTCGCCGGGGGACACCGCGCAGGCGCTGTCGCTGGCGGAAGAACTGGACATGGTGGCGACGGGCGGGAGCGACTTTCACGGGAGGCGCTCGACGGAAGTGCCGCTGGGGGCGTCGCGGGTGAGCCGGGAACACGTGGAGAAACTCTACCAGAGGAGCAGGCGTTATGCCGCTGGGTAGATTTCTTGATAAACTCAAAAGCGGCCTTGCCAAGACGCGCAAGGCGCTGGCCGGGCGGGTCCGGGAGCTTTTCCGGATGGCGCCGGTAATAGACGACGACTTTCTCGACCAGCTCGAAGAAGTGCTCATAGGCGCCGATATCGGGGTGGGCGCGGCGACGGAGATAATCTCGGACCTGAGAGAAGCCGCCAAGACGCAGAAGGAGGCGCGGCCGGAGGCGCTCTACGAGATACTGCGGCGCGACATAGCGCGGCGGCTTGACAGGGGGCCTGTCAGCGTGAACTTCGCGGCGAGCGGGCCGACAGTCGTGCTTGTGGCGGGCGTAAACGGGACGGGCAAGACCACAAGCATCGCGAAACTGGCGCATTACTGGACGGGCCGGGGCAAGAAGGTGCTTCTGGCTGCGAGCGACACTTTCCGTGCGGCGGCATGCGAACAACTCTCGATATGGGCCGAGCGCGTGGGGACCGATATCGTCAAACACCAGACGGGGGCGGACCCTGCGGCGGTAGCATTTGACGCGTGCGACGCGGCAGTAGCTCGCAAAGCGGACGTCTTGATCGTAGATACGGCAGGGAGACTGCACACTGACGACAACCTGATGAGGGAACTGACGAAGATATCGAAGGTAGTTGGCAAGAAGATATCAGGCGCGCCGCACGAGGTTATACTGGTTCTGGATGCGACGGCGGGGCAGAACGCGCTGTCGCAGGCGGCGAAGTTCAAGGCGGCGATAGAGGTGACGGGGATATTTCTGGCGAAGCTCGACGGCACGGCCAAGGGCGGCATAGTCGTGGCGATTTCGGACAAGACGGGGCTGCCGGTGAAATTTGTCGGTCTTGGCGAGAAGTGCGAGGACATAGAGGAATTT
>CALMGO010000461.1 GCA_937863625.1 uncultured bacterium | reverse complement strand
GTGTGGCTGCTTTCGCCGTCGGCCAAGTTCGTGCACGGCACGGTTGTGCCGGTGGACGGAGGTTTCGCCGCCTACAGCGGCGTCTGACGTTCCTTGACGGGAGATTCTCGGTGATTCTCGATCAGTTCCGCCTGGATGGCAAAGTGGCTCTCGTGACAGGCGCAAGCCGCGGCCTTGGCGCCGCCATGGCGGGCGCGCTTGCCGAGGCGGGCGCCTCCGTGGCCGTCACGGCGCGAACGGCCGATGCGCTCGAGTCCGTTGCCGCTCGTATCCGCACCGCCGGCCAAAAGGCCGTCTCTATCGCGGTGGACGTCACTGACGAAGCCGCACTTGATACGCTCGTATCCCAGGCGCTCAGCGAGTTCGACCGGATTGACATATTGGTCAATAACGTAGGAACGACGGCGCGTTATCCAGCCGAGGAGTTTCCGCTCGACGAGTGGGACCGCGTGATGGACGTTAATGTCCGCAGCGTGTTCTCGCTTACTAACCGCGTGGTGCGCTCCATGAAAGAAACGGGCGGGGGCTCTATCGTAAACACCGCTTCGCTCTTGAGCGAGATAGGTGTTGCGCTGATACCGCCGTACGCCGCATCAAAGGGCGCCATTCGCCAGTTGACCAAGGCATGGGCCGTCGAGTGGGCGAAGTACAACATACGTGTCAACGCCATTGGCCCGGGGTATATCAGAACGGAGATGACCGAAGGGCTCTACAACGACCCGGAGCGTTTCGGCAGAGTGATGAATCGTGTAGCCATTAAGCGCTGGGGAACTCCTGAGGATATCGCGGGTGCGGCCGTTTTCCTTGCGTCCCCCGCATCGTCATATATCACCGGCCAGATTCTATACGTCGACGGAGGCTACCTGGCCGGATAGATGCCTCGCCTTATTGGACAGGATTTGCGATGGGAGGTTGTTTAGATGTCTGATCACGATCCTCAGTCTCAACTCAAATCGTTCACGCCCGCGCACGATTTCTTTGTCGGCATTGATTCTGACGGGTGCGCGTTTGACACCATGGAGCTCAAGCACAAGGAATGCTTCATCCCGAACATCATAAACTGCTGGGACCTCCAGCCCGTTTCCAAGTACGCGCGTGCCGCCGCCGAGTTTGTCAATCTCTACAGCAAGTGGCGCGGCATAAACCGGTTCCCCGCGCTTGTGATGGTGTTTGACCTCTTGAAGGACTGGCCCGAGGCCATGCGCCGCGGCGCCGCCATACCTGAGGCCAAGGAGCTCCGCGATTTTGTCGACTCAGGCGTGGCCCTTGGAAACCCGGCGCTTGCCAGGCTTGTCGACGAAACCGGAAACGCCGTCCTAAAGCGCTCTCTCCACTGGTCTGAGGCCGTGAACTCCTCGGTTGCCGCCATGGTACGGGGCGTTCCGCCGTTCCCCTATGTGCGCGAAAGCCTCGAAAAGCTGTCCGCTTTTGCCGATATGGTCTGCGTATCCGCCACGCCGGGTGAAGCACTCCGGCGTGAATGGGAGGAACACGACATAGCGAAGTACGCAGCTGTAATCGCCGGCCAGGAGATGGGCTCCAAAAAGGAGCACCTCGCGATAGCTGCGAAGGACAAGTACCCCTCGGATAATATCCTCATGATTGGCGACGCCCCCGGTGACCTTAAGGCCGCGCGCGCTAACGACGCGCTGTTTTTCCCCATAAATCCCGGCCGCGAGGATGCCTCGTGGGAGTTCTTTGCTGACGAGGCAATCGACGTGTTCAAGGCGGGAAGGTACGCGGGAGCGTACGAAGAACGCCTCATAAGCCGGTTCGAGGCGCTTCTCCCGTCAACGCCGCCATGGAAGAAGTAGTCTGCAGACTTCATAGTTAGGGCACATACAGGGGCACTGACCCCGGGAGATCAAATGTTAGTCGGCACAGGCAGTCAGAACGGTTTCCTCACCAATGAGCGCGTGCGCTCGATAATCACCGAAGGGCTTGCCGCTATCGGACTCGACGGCAGAAAAGTTCTCGTCCTGACCCCTGACAGCACGCGCACCGCGCCGTTGCCGATGTTGTTTCGACTCCTCGTCGAACTCCTGAGACCCCGTGTAGCTAAGCTCGACTTTATGATCGCCCTCGGCACGCACCCGTTGATGAGCCAGGACCGCATCAATACGCTCTTCGGCCTCACCGAAAAAGAGCGCAAGGAAGACTACGCCGGCATCAATATCTTCAACCATGCCTGGAATGATCCCGAGGAACTCCAGCCTCTTGGCATCCTCGATAGGGAAACCGTGGAGGACATCAGCCTTGGCCTCATGTCCGAAGATGTCCCGGTCTCCATCAACCGACGTGTTATGAACTACGATGAGGTTATCGTTCTCGGTCCGACATTCCCACATGAGGTGGTCGGTTTTTCCGGCGGCTACAAGTATTTCTTCCCCGGCATATGTGGCCCGGAGTTCTTGAACTTCTTCCACTGGCTTGGCGCAGTCATCACAAATGTGAAGATTATCGGCGTCAAGGATACTCCCGTCCGTCGGATGATTACAGAGGCCATGAAGCTCGTCCCCGTCGACAGGCACTGCATTTCGCTTGTCACGACGACCGACGGGCTGAAGGGGGCTTTTGTCGGCTCATGCGAGGAGGCCTATAGTGCCGCCGCAGACCTCTCTGCCGAGGTTCACGTGGTATATAAACCCCGTGCATATAATACCGTCCTTTCTATCGCCCCTGAGATGTATGACGACATCTGGACCGCCGGAAAGTGCATGTACAAACTCGAGCCCGTCGTCGAAAACGGCGGCACCCTCATTATCTACGCCCCTCATGTCACCGAGGTCTCCTATACCCACGGGAAAGTCATCGACCGTATCGGGTACCACTGCAGGGACTACTTCCTTGCGCAGATGGAGAGATTTGACGGAGTGCCGCGTGGCGTTATGGCTCACTCCACCCACGTACGTGGAGGCGGTACGTTCGTAAACGGCGTCGAGAAATGCAACGTCAACGTAATCCTCGCCACCTCGATTCCTGAATCGCGCTGCAGCCAGATAAACCTCGGCTATATGGACCCATCAAAAATAAAGATATCCGATTACGAGGGCAGGGAGGACGAAGGCGTTCTTGTCGTCCATCATGCCGGGGAAGTGCTGCACAGGTTGGAAAGCGAAAAGTCCATGTAGCGGCGCGTGGCCGGAGAACCCGCCAAACATCAGGCGAATTGCCTTGTGCTTGAGATACCGCATCCTTAGAATCACGTTCCCAAATCCTTGTTGAATGTGGCAAATCTCTTCACTTCACTTTTGCGCCTGTGGCGCGGACTACAGACGGGAATGTCAAAAACACCATTAGATAGCCAACTGCAGCACGATCGCGGGCGGGAATTATGAGCCTGTCCGACAGCACTCGCGCAGACATTCCCATGCCCACGGAGGCGCAGGTAGAGCGCGCCATCAAACTCACATACGCGCAGGTGATGCTGGGGGCGGTTTTCGGGGCGTCGACGGGCGGGATGTTCCTCGTAGGTTTCGCCATGGGACTGGGCGCCGACAATGTCCTCCTTGGCGTCATGATGGCCGTCCCGCAGTTCTTTGTCGTTTTCCAGTTCGCAGGGGCCTACCTCGTCGAGAGGGGGCTCAGCCGGAGGAAACTCACCATTTGGTTCGCGTCGCTGACGCCGATTTGCTGGTTTCTGATTGCTGCGATACCGTTTTTCGGCGACAGGCTCCCTAACGATAAGGCGCTGATACTCTTGATATCGGTAATGGCGCTTGTGACGGTATGCAACCAGTTCGCCGGTAGCGCGCGCGGCAGTTGGGTCGGCGAACTCATCCCCGAGGCCCGAAGGGGTAAGTTTTTCGGCTATGCTGCGATGTTCGGCGGGATAATAGGGGCAGGATTTGCGATAGCCGAGGGCCGGTTTCTCGACGTTATCAAGCACGCAGGTCTTGGCGCTTTTACGGCGTTGTTCCTTTTCGGGAGTCTTTTCGGGCTGGCTGCTGCGCTCCTGCACATCCCCCAGCCTGACTGCCCTCTGCCGGGAAGCGGGTCCAGAATCCCCTATATCGAAGTAATACGCAGCACGTTCAGGAATAAGTCGTTTGTAACACTGGCAATCGTGCATGCGGTAACGGCCCTGAGCGGAGTGGCGGGGCCGTTCTGGAATGCGTACCTCTTGCGCGACATCGGGCTTGGGTACTTCGGCGTAGGGATACTCAACTGCGTCGGAACGGTCGCTGCGGTCGTGAGCGCCCCACTATGGGGCAAGGCTGTGAGCAAGCACGGTTGCCGCCCGATTCTGATTATCAGCCTCTTCATGCTCGCGCCGGCGTCGCTTTTCTGGATGCCGCTGGCGCCGGGGGCGGGCGCGGCCGCATATTGGTGGGTCCCCTGGGCCAACCTTCTCGGCGGAGTCGGTGGCAGCGCGTTAGGGGTGTCTCTCTCAACAATGGTTTACAAGGCTTCGCGGCCCGAGGGCCGCTCGATACAGTTTGCCATGTACGGCACATTCGTAACGCTTGTCAGCGCGCCGATGCCGCTTCTGGGCGGGTGGCTCGTAACAAAACTGGCGGCGACAGGGTATGCAGTAGACCTTCGCCTTACTTTTCTTCTATGGTCGGTTTTCCTTCTGGCGGCGGGAGTCATCGCACTGTGGATGGAGGAGGCCGATTCGGTGAGCGTGAGGATACTCGTCTTCGACCGCCTGCCAAACTGGGTAGGCAACAGATTTGCGGCCAGCGTCGCGGCCCCGCTGGGCGTAATCAGCGGCGTCTTCAGCAGGATGCAGTCTCTCGGCAATGAGGCCAACAAGGCAAATGGGGCCGACGGAGCCGGAGAAACTCCGAGTGACCGCACCGAAGACAGTCAGCCGCGCAAATAGCGTCGGACACACCAGAGCGGCCCGGGTTCCGTCGCGAATTCCCTTGAATCTCCTTCGGTTGGTCCGTTAGAATCGCACCTCGTGCTTTGCTCGCATGCCAACGGTGTCGGAAAGGTGAACGATTATGCCCCGTAGCAACCTATCAGTGCGATCGGCGGCGATGATTCTGGCGATTCTTCTGGCGCCGCTTGTATACGCACAGGAAGCGCCGCGGGTTGTCGAGATGTTTCCCGTGAATGGCGACATGGACGTTAACCCCTCCATCACACAGATGCGCGTCACCTTCGACCAGGACATGGGGCCGGGCTACTCGTGGGTGGGCTCCGGTTCCCGCTTTCCCAAAACGAGCGGAGAGCCGTATTGGCTCAACTCCAGGACATGCGCCGTTGCTGTCGCGCTTGCCGCCGACTCCGACTATGAACTCTGGATCAACTCCGACAGATTCACGAAGTTCGCAAGTGTTTCAGGTACGCCCGCGAAATGGATTCATTGGCAGTTTCGCACCGGTAGAGCCCGGCCTGTCGAAGAGCCTCCCGCGCCGAGGGTTGCGAGTCTCTCTCCCGCCGACGGCGCCTCCGACGTCATCCCCGGCGCTACTGAGCTCAAGGTCACATTTGACCGCCCGATGCAGATGAGCGTGAGCTTCATCGGAGGCGGGCCGAAGTTCCCCAGGGTCGCGGGTAACCCCCGCTGGCTCGACCCGCAGACGGTTGTGCTGCCGGTCTTGCTTTCGGCCGGGCACTCATACGAACTCGGCCTCAGTTCTGCATCCCATATGAACTTCAAATCCGTCGAAGGCGGTGCCCTTGCGCCCGTCTCGTGGAGATTCTCCACCTCCGGGACAGCGGCTGCCACCCCCGAAAAAGAGATGAAGGAACTGAACAAACTCTCCTGGGGACAACTCAAGAGTGCTATCGACCTCCATTACTCCTACAAGGACCTCCGCCGGGTTGACTGGGATGCGAAATTCGAGTACTACCGGGCACGCGCCGGGGACGCCAGAGACGAAGCGGACTTCGCCTCGGTTGCGGCGACTGTACTCGGCTTTGCCGGGGACATGCATATCTGGCTCGATGTCACCGGCAGGCAAGTCCCCGTGACGAAGAGAAATGTCCCCCACAATTGGAACGACCACGTCATCTCCCGCGCCTTTCCCGGCATAAAGCTCCTTAACAAGACCTTTGCCTCAGGCCTGAGCCCTGACGGGATCGGTTACATAAGTATCAGTTCGATGGCCGTCGAAAACGCCCCGGATTACGATGTCTTCGACGAAGTCATGAACGACATGAAGGATACAAAGTCCCTCATCATCGATCTTCGTGCCAATGGAGGTGGTTCCGAACCCCTGGGACGCAAGGTTGCAGGGTGGTTTACCACCGAAAGGCTTCTGTACGCAAAGCATATTATCCGCGACCCTTCGCAGATGAGCGGTTGGAGCGACGTGGGCGAAAGATGGCTCGACCCTTCTCCAGACGGGAAATTCTACTCCAGGCCCGTTTACGTGCTCAGCGGTCGCTACGTCATGAGTAGCGCCGAGGCGTTCGTGCTGATGCTCGCGGCCTGTCCCGCTGTCACCGTGGTAGGGGCGCCGACCTACGGCAGTTCCGGCAACCCGCAGGCCTATGCACTCGCAAACGGCGTGGTCGTCTATCTGCCGTGCTGGAAGGCCATGCTCCCGGACGGCACTGAGTTTGAGGGAAAGGGGATACAGCCTGACGTGCTTGTTGATCCCCGTGCGGAGGTCTTCAGGACGGCGGATCCGGTGCTTGAGAAGGCGCTTGAACTGGCAAGAAGCGCAAACAACGACTCTCGCTGGGCCGTCCCTGCGGACGGAGCTCAGCCGGCCTTGAAACCCAGTTCCGCGAGTTTCTTCACCAGGCGCGCCCGCGCTCCCTTGAGCGTTATCTTAGTGTTGTGAAACTCCCGCCGGACCGGGTAATTCTTTCGCAGCTTATCGAAAAACGCTCCCCTGTCCTCCTCCGGCAGTTGAAGTATCTTTCGCGTCGCAGCGTCGTCGGCCTCTATGTCGCATACCGTAAGTACGGCGTCCCGTATCACGTCTTCATCCTCGCGGCCCCGCGCCTTGATTTCAAGGGCAGGGTAGGGGGGTGGCGGCAGTACGTCATCCATGCGCCATGTGGACTTGCGCCGGAAAAACTTGCGCGCCGCATCATAAATCATCTGCGTGCCGCGGACTTTCCCGTCATAGCCGTAACCCGCGATGTGCGGTGTTGCAATCGCCGAGCGCTCTACAAGGCTCGGATCTGGGTTGGGTTC